>CAJXMS010000219.1 GCA_913056475.1 uncultured Bacteroidota bacterium | reverse complement strand
AAGACGGTGCAGCGGGGAGAAGTGCCGGTAAATAGCGTGAGTAGTCGTTTTTTGGTGAATGATTCTACCGGCTATTTGCGGCTTACCCGCTTTACCGAGCGCAGCAGCAAAGAAGTGTACACGGCCCTCAGCTACCTCCTAAAAAAGGGCGCCACCCAGATGATCCTGGACCTGCGTGATAACCCCGGGGGCTTACTTAGTGAAGCCAGGCAAATAGCCGATCAATTCCTCGCCGATGATAAGACCATCGTGGTTACCAAAGATCGACGGGGCCAAAAGACCACCTACCGGGCCAAAATAGAGGGCCTTTTTGAGAAGGGCGATCTGGCCGTGCTTATCAATGGGGGCTCGGCATCCGCCAGTGAAATTGTAGCCGGCGCCGTCCAAGATAATGACCGGGGGGTAATTGTCGGGCAGCGGTCCTTCGGCAAGGGACTGGTGCAGGAGGAGGTAACCATGAGCGATGGCTCAAAGCTCCGCCTTACTACCCAGCGTTATTTTACCCCCACCGGACGCAGCATCCAAAAGGACTTTGACCATTACAATCCCCATCAACGCGGCGGGGCCGCGCGCCACTATCAGTTAAACCCCAAACCGCATGACAGTACGGAGCAGGCTATGGCGGATAGCCTGCCTACTTACCGCACCCCGGAGGGACGCGTGGTAAAAGGCGGCGGCGGCATCTATCCGCAGGTGCTGAGCAAAATCGACAGCAACCTGTACAGCCGCCGCTTGTACCAACTGGCCATGGCGGTAAATCTGGAGAACCGGGCCTTTGCCTTTGTAGATGCGCAAAGGGACCGTTGGGCCAACTGCGATCTGGAGGCGTTTATAGCCGAATTTGCCGTAGATGACGCCGTGCTAAAGTTCTTCTTCCGCACCTTGCCCCCGCGGGCCCTTAAAGATATTCCGGAAAGCGAACGGGCTGTGATCAAAAACCGGCTCAAAAGTCTCATCGCTTACCAGTTCTTCGGGAGCGAAGGGTACCGGCGTACCCATTTACCTTATGACCCTTACATCCAGGACGCGCTCGGGGCCCTGGCGCAGCCGGTGCCCATGCGCGATGTTAAGGCCAGTGATGCGCTGGCGGTGGAGCAGCAAGAGGGCCCGGCGGATTCTTAAAGCTCTTCGGGAACGCCCCGCCGGGAAGACATTGTACGGGTAAGGCGGGCAGCTTTTTGAGAGAGGCCTGCCGGCAGGGGCTATCACATTTGGCCGCCAGGCCTCCCAGGGCCATTCCTAAAACTTGAAGGTAAACTTCACGGCCAGGTTGCGATACCAATTGGGGCTGGTGTAGGCGCCGTAGCGATAATAAAAGCCCAGGCCGTAACCCAGGCCCAGGAGATCGGTGGTCAAAAGCCGGTTGAGCTCCAGACCAGACTCAAAGTAGCCATGCTTAAGGCTGCGGGTGGGGAGGCCGGTATGATCGGCGCGCCGCGTGGGCCGGCCCCAGGCTACGCGGTGTACCATTTCCAGGTGGGGCTTGAAGTGGGGGCGGCTGAAGAGTAAAGCCCTGAAATCCTGGCGCCACATCAGTTCTACATAGCTCTGATTGATAAAGCTATTAAAGCGCATGGTTTCAAAGCTGCGCCGGTCGGCCGGGGCTTGCAGGCGCTGCCAAAATACCTTTTCGGTGGGCATATTGGCGGTAGGGGTCCACAGCTTTTGATAGGGAACCTGCCCCCAGGTGGTGGCGGCTCTGAGCTGTAACTCAGTAATACCCAGGCGCAGGGTTCGCTTGCGGTAGCGTATCTGACCTTGCACTTGGTGGTAGCCCATGCGCGCTTGCTGCGGCCCGGGAAATCCCCGGGTGTAGCCCAGGAAAAAAATGGGATAGCCGGGCCGGAGGCGGAGCTTGCCGCCCGGGGTATGGGCAAATTCTTCCCGCGGGGCCCAGCGCAGCGAGGGGGCAAATTCCAGGTAGCGAAAAAGCCCGGAACGGGCAGCATCAGCGGGCTGGCGCGGGAGGTAACGATATTCTCCGGCGGTACGGCGCTCTTCATAGCGCAGGCGCAGGTCCAGGCTCAGGTGGGGAAGGGGATCTACCTGCAGGGCCGCGTAATGCTGCCGGGCGTAGTCCCAGGTCTCTATATTGAACCGGCGGTAACCATTGTCGATAATGGCGGGCCGATTTAACTGGGGCAAATAGAAGCCCCCGGTTTCTTGCAGGTCATAGCGCGTGCCTGCCAGGAGGTTGAGCTTGAGATTGGGTTCCAGGGTAGCGCGCGCTTCCAGCCCGTATTTACTGGTAGCGTCCTTGAAGCCGTAGGCAAAGTAGCCCGAAAAGCGCAGCCAGCGAGAAAATTGGTCATTGGTGTGCAGTCCCGCCCCCAGGCGAAAGCCCTCGTAGGTATTGTAGCCCAGTATTTTATCCAGCTCAACGTTTACAGGCCCCCAGGGCACGTAGCCGCGGCTCAGGGCCAGTAATAATTGGAGGCGGCGGTCCAGGTTTTCGGCATCGCCCAGGCTGTCCATGTAGCTATAAGTAGTCTTTTCCCGGGGGCTTAGGCGGCCCGGTCTAAACTTAGTTAAGAGGCTATCGCTGGCCCTGCGGTTGGTTTCGGCTATTTCTACCTTCACCGGGGGGATGTCCCTTTTGTTTAGGGATGGATGGAGCGCTATATCGTGGAGCTGGCGCCGGAAAATACCTTCCGGCTGTGCGCTGCCTATCCGCACATTGTCAAAGCTAAAACGGGCCTCAAACTGGTAGGGAAACCACTGCTGCGGGGCGTAGCGCCGGTAGCTTTGGCGTACGGTAAGGGGGATGCCCCCGGTATCCACGGGCCGGGCGCGGATGGATTCAATGGCCCAGTCGGGCGTGCGCAGGGCCAGCACCCCGGTGATGGCGGAAAACCCTTTCTGGGGGCGGGGCCGGAAGTGGAGGTAGTAAGTGGTATCGCCGGGGGCATGAATGGCGGTATCGCGCAGGAGAAAAAAGTAGCGTTGCGGGCTTTTCGGGCTGATGGGGTTGAGGTATTCACGGCCCAGGATCTTGACGTAGTTTTCGTAAAAAGAGAAAGACTGCAACTGGGTAGCCACCAGGGCAAAAAGCGGATTTTCAAATCCACTGGTGCGCTGGGCGATCACCTTTTCGTGGTCGTCGTTGGGGCCGGCGTAGCGCCTTTCGGTAAGGGTTTCCATGAAGAAAAAGTGCTGCTTTTCCATCATCTTCCGCATGGTAAAGGCCGTGCTATCGTAGCGCAGCGAGTCGCCTTGCGGGGTGGGGATGGTATCCACCTTTATGCTGGGGTCTATGCTATCCGGGTGGGCGGTTACCACAAATTTGGAGTAGCTGCGGTAGCGAAAGGTTTCCAGGCTTTGGGGGCTATTGGCGGCGCAGGCGGCGCTAGCCGCTCGGATCATGCGGTGGGCGGGATTTTCGGCGGCGGTCACCGTCACTTCCTTAAGTTCAGTACGCTGGGGCCGCAGTACCACCTTAAGCACCGATATTTCTCGTTTTATGGCCCGCTGCGTGGGTTTAAAACCCAGGTAGCTAAAGCGCAGCGAATCCGCCCCCGCGGGAAGGGAGAGCTCAAAGGCCCCGTCCAGGTCAGTGGTAGTCCCTAAGCCCGGACCGGCGGTGATATTTACAAAGGGCAGCGGCTGCCCCCGGGGGTTTACCACCTGGCCTTTGGCCAGTTTTTCCTGGGCTATTAGGCCTGCCGGCCAAAGGAGGCATAACCCCGCGAGCCGCCCTAAGGCTTTAAAAGTGTTTTTCATAAAGCATGAGAAAGACAGGCGCCCCGGGTGAAAGGTTGCCCGCGGGGAGAAAAGGAGGCTTAAATCGGTAAGCTTAGGCAAGTTTGGCGTTACAAAGTACCCCGGCTTTCCTGCTCCCTTTCGATGGCTTCAAAGAGCGCCTTGAAATTGCCCTTACCGAAGCTGCGGGCTCCTTTGCGTTGAATGATCTCAAAGAAGAGGGTGGGGCGGTCGGCCACCGGTTTGGTGAAAAGCTGCAGGAGGTAGCCTTCGTCATCGCGGTCTACCAGGATACCTCGCTTGCGGAGTTCGCTCACCTCCTCGTCGATGTTGCCCACCCGGTCCAGGAGGTCATCGTAGTAGGC
>CAJXMS010000218.1 GCA_913056475.1 uncultured Bacteroidota bacterium | reverse complement strand
GGCCCGAAAGAGGTGCCGGTAGCGAGTCGGTTGGCCCAGATCAGGTTGCGATGCAGCACCAGGTAGTGGCGGGCATCCAGGCCGGCCGTATGTAGGCCAGAAGGGCTTTCATCGAGATTGCGATAGTATTCGGTAAAAAACTTGTATCGCCAGCCGGCGCGGAGATTGGTTCCTATTTTGCGGGTGTTGTCATACACGTAGGCCAGCTTGGCCAGAGCGCGGCTTCGGTAAGTTATATCTTGGTCCAGGCGCGCAAAGTCCCGCGCCAGGGGTATCTGCTCATCCAGGCGCATCCCGATGCTACCACGGACAGAAGCTACCGGGCTGAAGGGCCAGGTAAAGCTCAGTTCCAACACATTGCTTATTAAGCGTTGGTAGTTATTGGCCGCCAGGAACTGCACATTGCTCCGGCGGCGGTAAGAGAGCTCCCGGTCCAGGCGTTTTTTATAATCACCGATGGCCACGAGATACTCCGCGTTGGGCATGAGAGAATTGCCCGGAAGGGGCTGAAAAGAAGGGCTGACCGCCCCCAGAATGGTATAATCGTGCATAAGCTCCCGGGCGCCAACCTTCATGTTGGCATTAAAACCTTGGTTGAGCAAGCCGCCCGAAACCTGCCCCGTAAAGGGCTGATACTGGTTGTTGTTAAACATATTGTCGAAGCGCACATCCGTTTTGTTCTCGAAAAAACTGAGGAAATAATTGCGCCGGGGCGGGATTTCCAGGGTGTCGCGTAGGGCTCGCCGGGCCTCTATACCGGTGGTGAGCTGCACTTGATCAGGAGCGGGAGCCAGCTGGGCCAGCGGTTTGTTGGTATCCGGTTGGGCGGGATTTAGTTTGCGGCGATTGTCCGGCGCTGGCGTGCCAAATTCATAATCCTGGATATTGACCTCAAAGTCTTTCCGCGACACCCCGGGATAATAAAGCGGTGGGGGCATATCTTGGTTTGCCGGCGAAACTCCTCCGGCCGTTTGGCCTTTATTATCCGCATTAAGCTCATCCAGAGACGGAGCGCCCGCCGTGAGGTAAGGCTTCTGGTAGAGTCGGAACTTTTTATCGAAAATCACCAGGTCATAGCGCTTTTGCTGTTGTTCAGCGTACACCTGATCACTAAGGGGCAGCACCCGGCCGGGATTGCGGTATTCCGTGTACTGATAGTTGTAGTGGGTTATGGTATCTACGTAAGCAATGCTGCTGTCAATTTTTACAAAATGCTGGCTGCGCAGTCCGCCCTTATTGCTCAGAAAACTGAGGAAACCAGGGCTGTATTCCTGCACCTCTGTTTCTACTGCCGTGGGAGAATTGGTAACCTGCCGAATGGGCAGCGTGTCGTCCCGCCTTAGTTCGGAGATGGGCCGCGTCCATAAGTCGCTCCGCTGGGTAGGTACAAAGAGAACTTCCGGCTGGTAGTACAGCGTATCCTTACTACGGTTAGAGCGCCACACCACTTTGCGGTCCTGATCATAGAAGGCAGGCGCCAGGTCATCATACTTATCCTGGGTGATGGGAATGGACTTGGTATTGAGAATAGTGTAGAGGTAAATATCGGACTGCCCGTCTTTCACTGCCGAATGGAGAAGCTGCTTGCCGTCTCTACTGTATTCCGCACTTAGGACTTTTTCAAAACGATAAAAGGGCTTTTCGCGCAACTCATCTTTTTCCAGATCGTAGAAGTTGAGATAGGGGATTCCTTTTTGCTCCGTAAAAAAGGCCAAGACCCGGTTATTGGGATGCCAGGCGAGGACGGGATAGGAATAATCGGCGTTTTGCGCAATGCGGCTGCCAGCGCGTAGCAGTGTTTCGCGCTTATCTTCTTTTAGGTCGTAAAGCCGCAATTTATAGCGGGAAAAGCGTTGCTCCACGTAGGCAATGTAACGGCCATTGGCGCTCATCTCCATGTGCGTGATGCGGTGGTTCTTGCGGGCTTTCAACACCTCGTCGAGGTCTTCGTAATAATCATCAATTTCGATGAGGGGGTACTTTTCACAGTAGAACGTACGCCAGTCATAAATGACTTGCTTAAGCTTTTTACCCAGAATGTATTTGAAACCGCTCTCGATATCGCGGTTGACCACCGCCAGATACACAATGTTCTGAATTACCTTGCGGCCGTAGGTCTTGGCAATAAAATGCCAAAAAGAGTGTCCGGCGTGCCGGGCTTCTTCTCCAGTGAGTGCATTGATGCGCTTGTAGCGGCCACTGTAAAAACCATCTACTACCCTGGCATCGAGCCCCGGGTACCAGTCTTCTCCGATGTAGCTCAGCAAGCCTTCAGAAAACCAATCGGGCAGGTTTAGGAGGGCCGAGTTTGCCACCGATTGGGTAAAACTGCCGTAGATCATGCTGGCCAAAACTGCTTCGGTAATGCCTTCTCGCAGGTGGCGTTCCAGATCTCCGTAATCCCCATTGAAATAAACGAAAAGACGTTTTCCGGCTGTGCGGGTTACGCCTACCGAGTTGAAGTCTTCCTCTTCTCCCTGCAGTACGTTGGACTGCTTGAGCTTGGTCAGATTGCGAAACACCATAATCCGCAGCCGCTCATTGAGCTGGGCGTCCAAAAGGTCCTCTACCCGCTGGAGGTTCTTATCGGTAAGGCGGGCTACCTGGGAAGCCAGCTCGGGATCGCTCCGGTCAAAGTACAGATCGTAATTTTCAAAGCGGTAATACACCCAGTCAAACGCATCAAACTGCACCCGGTTTTTGCCGTAGTCCTGATTGAGCCCGTAGTAAAACTGCCCTTGCAAAGAAGGCAGCCAGACGAGCAGGCCTAGCGCCGTTACCAACAGGTTTCTTACCGATGTGTCAATTAATTTCAACCTATCTTTGCTTGTATTGCGAATAAAAGCCTCCCATTAACGGGCCCTAAATCCTTTTTTGGCGTATGACGAAAGTAGCAACTAATCTCCACATGACGCTGGTAGCGCTAATAATGTTTCCCCTCGGTATCTGGGCGCAATTTGAATACCAACAAGGCAGCCAGGTGATCCGGCCTGCGGGAGAAGCGACGCCCAGTCCGGTGGCTCAACGCTACGCCCCGGTAGTGATCCCCGCGGAGATGCCTTACCCCGGCGGCGAAAAAGAACGGGAGCACCAAAAGCGTGCCAGCCAAAGGCCCCTTCCCGGTCAGTACCAACCAGCCCGGCTGGGTCAGGCGCCCCAAGCTCAGGTGCTCGACACCTTGCGGGGCAATGCCTACAGTGGCTCGGTGCCCAATGACGATGCCTTTGCCATCAACACCCAAGGCCAGGCCATTTCCATGCGCAACAGCAGCATTGGCGCCTATCAGGTAAGCAACGACAGCCTGCTCTTCCAGGAAACCCTCTTCAATTTTTACCGGCCACGCGCCGTGCTTCCCGGCAGTAAATACGACCCCCGGGTCCTTTATGACCCCGAAGCGGATCGCTTTATCGTCGTGTATCTGAGTGGCACCACCTATCAATCCAGCCGCATCATTCTGGGTTTCTCCAAAACGGCCCACCCCGCCGATGGCTTTAACATATACGTGCTCAATGGCAATCCGCTTAATGACAGCACCTGGAGCGACTATCCGCACATAAGCCTCAACCAAAACGACCTCTTTATCACCGTCAATACCTTTTACAACGGCTCAGTCAATAACAGCGGTTATGTACAATCTACCATCCGCCAGCTCGATAAGCAGGCGGGTTACGATAGCCTGCCCATCACCGAGCATTATTATGCCAACCTGCGCTACAACGGCGATCCCCTTTTCAACTTTACCGGCCTGAGCGGCGGCCGCTCTTTAAAAGAACCGCCTACTTACTTCCTGGGCAACGAAAACCTCGCCACCCAAAACGACACCTTTTACCTGGCCAAGATCTCCGATAGCGCCACCGGCAACCCCCAATTAAGCCTGCAAGTATATCGCAGTGAGAATAGTTATGGCTTACCGCCCGCCGCCCGCCAGCCCAATGATCATACCCTGGACTGTAACGACGCCCGGATTCAGGGCGGTTTTCAGGAAGACGGTCTGCTGCAGTTTGTGGGCAATACCATCACCCCAGATAGTTCGGCCGGTTTTTACCACGGCATCATCGATTTCAAAAACAGCCCCCAACAAGCCTTT
>CAJXMS010000217.1 GCA_913056475.1 uncultured Bacteroidota bacterium | reverse complement strand
AGATCACCACGTTGGGAAAATGACCGATATGGTCTGCCAGCCGCTCGTATTCTTGTTTGTTCCTTTTGAGCTGCTTTTGGCCGCCCCGTTTGAGCGCACAGTGAATGTGTACGGCTTCCTCATCGCGTACAAAGTGGCCTTCCACCACGAAAAAATCACCGCCCTCCCTGATATTTTGCTGGTCCCGGTGTGAGAAGTAACTCTTGGCCAGGCTCAAATAATGGATGGCATCCAGGAGATTGGTCTTCCCAGAGCCATTGGGCCCTACAAAGCAGTTAAGCTTAGGAGAAAAACGAAATTCTACCTCCTCCCAGCTCTTGAACTCCATGAGGTGTATCTGCTGCAAAAACATCTTGCGAAGGTAGGGCAGTACCCGCAATGGGGCAGCTTAGGCCTGCGGCCAAATGTGACCTGCCGTTCCGGCAAGAGTTCCTTCTAATAACAGCTTGGGGCGTTTGAAAAAAAACCTAATTTTGCGCTTCTTAAAAATGAATCCCTTAGCATGGCCAAAAAATCCAAACAAGAGGAAGAACTCCTGGTCGATGTAGGCAGCAGCCTCTCCCAAGCCGAAAAATTCTTTGAGGAAAACAAACAACGAATAACCATCATAGCCGTGGCCTTGCTGGTTTTAGTAGGCGGTTATTTTGGCTACACTCAGCTTTACCTGGCCCCCCTGGAAAAGGAAGCCCAAAACAAATTGGCAGCGGCTCAGAGAGCTTTTTCCACTGACTCGCTACGGCTGGCTACGGAAGGGAATACCGCGCAGATGGGCTTCCTGGACATCGCTTCAGCGTACGGGGCAACCAAAGCCGGCAATCTTGCCAATTACTACGCGGGCATAAGCTACCTTCATTTGGGAGAATATGAGAATGCTATTCGCCTGCTGGACGAATTTGATTCAGATGATCCTATCCTTTCGGTACTCGCCAAGGGAGCCATCGGGGATGCCTTCCTGGAGCTGAACCAAGCGGGAGAGGCTTTGGAATACTACCAGGCGGCCGCCGCGGCAAGTGATAACAATTACGTAGTGCCCTTTTATCTCAAAAAAGCGGGCATAACTGCTGAGCTGGAGGCCAATTATGAAGAATCCCTGTCCTTCTTTAGGCGGATCAAAAAAGACTTTCCGGAATCCAAACAAGCCGCTGATATAGATAAATACATCGGGCGAGTTATCGGAAAACAACAAGCGAAAGCGGATTAGCGCCCCTGCATCAAAATCATTGGAGGGGCCTTCTAAGCGATAATTTTACCGTTTATAAACCCCGTTTTGGCCTCGTCTTTTTCTCCCTTCTTGACCGGCTAAGCCTTTAAAGGCTGCGACAGCCGCCTTATGATGGGCCGTAAGTGTTAAGAGCCTTGCCAGCTGGGAAGGTACCATTACCAATCATCAAAGTGAGCCATCTTACTTACCCCGCCCTGATTTAGTCAAGCCGTTTTATTGGAGCCCCCGGAAAAAGACTTTACCCGGCCCATTACTGGAAGCGCGCTTGCCAGGTCAAGCGGGAGGCTTTGCGCCCTACCGACCCATTATTCAGCCGGGCTTCAAATGTCATTGGGGGTTCATTATTTTGTAATCACAAAGAAATTACATTTGGCCTATGGCCACAGCAAACAAAAACCTCTCCCAGTACGATCCCCGGGAACTGCCCGACGCCAGCGACCTTTCGGTAGCTCTGGTCGTAGCAGAGTGGAATGGGGAAATCACGAAAGGTATGCATGACGGCGCCATGGAGGTGCTCAAAAATTGTGGCGCTATGCTTACCCGTATCAAGCGCTTTAATGTGCCCGGGGCCATGGAAATAACGCATGCCTGCAAGATGCTCTGTGAAGCGGACAACTACGATGCTATCATAGCCATAGGCTGTGTGGTAAAGGGCGAAACCCCCCACTTCGAGTACGTGTGCCAGAGTGTGACCCATGGCATCACCGAACTAAACCTGCGGTATAAAACGCCGGTGATTTACAGTATCCTTACGGACCACAATATCGAGCAAAGCCGGGCCCGTTCCGGCGGCAAACATGGTAACAAGGGGATAGAAGCAGCCGTGGCCGCGCTTAAAATGGCGGGCTTACATAGGCTGCTAAGCTAGGCGGGTACCTGCTCTTCCGTGGGGCGCGCGTAAAGATCGTATTCACTGGCGGCGGTAATTTCTACCGGCACGAAATCGCCCACCCGCAAGAAAGAGGCCTGCACCAGTACTTCATTATCCACATCGGGTGAGTCATATTCGGTGCGCCCTACGAAGTAATCCCCTTCCGCCCGATCGATAAGGACGGAAAGCTTCTTTCCTACCAGGGCGGCATTATGCTCTGCAGAGATCTGGCGTTGGATATCCATTATGGTATTGGCCCGTTCTTGTTTGAGGGCATCGGGTACGTCATCTGCTAATTGGTAGGCGTGGGTATCCTCTTCATGGCTGTAAGTGAACACGCCCAGGCGCTCAAAGCGCTGCTCGCGGACCCAATCGGCCATGAGCTGAAAGTCCGCTTCGGTTTCACCCGGATAGCCGGTGATGAGCGTAGTGCGGATGGTTATGCCGGGTACTTTTTGGCGCATTTGTTCAAGGAGGCGGTCGGTTTTGGCTTTGGTGGTTCCCCGCCGCATGGACTTCAAAACGGGATCGGCAATGTGCTGGAGCGGAATATCGATATAGGAACATACTTTGGGCTCTTCCCGGATCACGTCCAGCACATCTTCAGGAAAGCCCGTAGGGAAAAGGTAATGGAGGCGAATCCAGGAGATGCCCTCTACCTGCGCCAGCGCTTTTAGCAAGTCGCTAAGAGCACGGCGCTTGTAAATATCTAAACCGTAGTAGGTCAAGTCCTGGGCTATGAGAATGAGCTCTTTGACGCCCTGGGCTGCCAGGTGCTGTGCCTCTTTGACCAGCTCTTCGATGGGGGTGCTGCGGTGGCCGCCGCGCATAAGGGGGATGGCACAGAAAGAGCAAGGCCTGTCACAGCCTTCCGAAATTTTCAGGTAGGCGTAATGGCCGGGGGTAGTGGTAAGGCGCTCCCCTACCAGCTCCCGTTTATAGTCGGCCCCCAGGGCTTTGAGCAAGTGAGGCAAGTCGCGGGTACCGAAATATTGGTCTACGTTGGGGATTTCTTCCTCCAGGTCTGGTTTATAGCGCTCGCTTAGACAGCCCGTGACGAATACCTGATCTACTTCTCCGGCTTCTTTGCGCTGCACAAAGTCCAGGATGGTATTGACGGACTCTTCCTTGGCATTGTCTATGAAGCCGCAGGTATTGATCACCACCACGTTGCCTTCTTCTTCATGGGCTACCTCTTTGCCATTGGCCTTGAGCTGGCCCATGAGCTGTTCGCTGTCGTAGATATTCTTGGAGCAGCCCAGGGTAACGATATTGATCTTATTTTTTTTGCGGGTTTTGGTGCGCATGGGGTATTTATCTTTTTTCTACGGGGCTGGCCTGGGAGCTTAGCGTTCCACCGGGGCAGCTCTATGCCTGGGAGGAGCTATACAGCCCGTTTTTGGTTTAGCTTTAAGCCTTTTGCTCAAAGAGGCGATCTACAAAGGAACGCTTATCAAACACCTGGAGGTCTTCCATTTTTTCGCCTACACCGATGTATTTGACGGGTATCTGCAATTGATCCGAAATACCGATGGCCACACCGCCCTTAGCGGTTCCGTCCAGTTTGGTGAGCGCCAGGGCAGTAATTTCGGTGGTTTTGGCAAATTGACGGGCCTGCTCCAGGGCGTTTTGCCCGGTAGAGGCATCTAATACCAGAAGGACTTCATGGGGCGCTTCAGGGCTTATTTTTTGCATTACCCGCTTTATTTTGCCGAGCTCATTCATAAGGTTCACCTTGTTGTGAAGGCGCCCTGCGGTGTCAATAATAACCACATCGGCATTTCGCGATTGGGCACTCTGCAGGGTATCGTAGGCCACCGAGGCGGGATCTGAGCCCATGGGCTGTTTTATAATGGGGACCTTGACCCGCTCACTCCAGATGGTAAGCTGATCTACCGCTGCGGCGCGAAAAGTATCCGCGGCTCCGAGCACTACGCTTAGGCCCGCCTGCTGGAATTGATGGGCCAGCTTACCGATGGTGGTGGTCTTGCCTACGCCGTTTACGCCTACCACCATAATAACGTAGGGCCGGGTATTTTCGGGT
>CAJXMS010000216.1 GCA_913056475.1 uncultured Bacteroidota bacterium | reverse complement strand
ACCCGCCTGCCGGGTGAAGTACGCTTCCTGGGCGGCATCTCCGTTATTGGGGCCAAGTTTTATGGCAGCGGGAATGATACCTCCAAAGCCGAACTGCTCTTTTATTATCAAGACACCTTGCGCATACGTGGCCGGGCCGAGCGCTTTCTCATGCGGCCGGACATGCTTTACTCAGAAGCGGTGGCTACCAGCCTCTACCTGAAGGAAGACAGCATTTACCACCCTAAACTCACCATGCGCTTTTTGCCCGAAAAAAAGGAATTTACCCTTATCCGGGAAGACGAGGGGATGGGCATGGCCCCCTTTGACGATACCTATCATCAGATGGATATGAAATTCCAAACCATTCGCTGGGAGGTAGGCAGCCCCCTTATGCAGCTGAGCAACCTTAACACCGGCGGCGCCGAAGCCCCGGCCGTGTTTGAAAGCCACAATTACTACCGCGATAAACGCTGGCGGGCCATTGAAGGTATGAACCGCCGTAGCCCACTGCTGGATCTCCGCGACCTTTCCCGTAGCCGCAATGGCCAGCAGCGCTTCACCACCCGGGAAGTAGCAGACCACCTACGGATGACTGAAAGCAATGCCCACCGCTTTCTGATGCGGATGGCCATCTATGGCTTCGTGACTTACTACAACAACCGCCGGGAAGTAATCCTTAAGGATAAAATTTTCGAGTACTACCGCAATGTACGCGGCATTCGCGATTATGACGTGATCCAGTTTGTAAGCCGGGTAGAAGAAGGCCCCAATGCCCAGCTGAGCATGGAAAATCACCAACTGGATATTAATGGCATAGACCGGATCGCATTGAGCGACTCCCAGCGGGTGGGCCTTTATCCCGCCGGGAAGAAGATCGAAATGAAGAAAGGGCTCGACTTTGATTTCAACGGGAAAATCTCCGCCGGACGCTTTAACTACTGGGGAAAGCAATTTGCCTTTAGCTACGACGAGTTTATGATCGGCATGAAGGATATTGATTCCATGCGCTTTCAGGTGGTAAGCTTCGAAAAAAACCTGAACGACCAGTACGAGCTCGTAGATGTGAAAACCGTCCTCCAGGACCTCACCGGTGAACTGCTCATCGATAAGGCCAACAACAAATCCGGTAAGGAAAGCTATTCCCAATACCCCATATTCCGCTGTGGGACCAACTCCTACATCTACTATGATAAGCCCAGCACCTTTGACGGGGTGTATAACCGGGAAGAGTTCTTCGTGGAGCTCGAGCCCTTTACCATCGATAGCCTGGACAATACCTCCACCCGGGGGCTCACCTTTGACGGTACTTTTACCAGCGCCGGTATTTTCCCCGATATGGACCAGACCATCCGGGTGCAAAAAGACTACTCCCTGGGCTTCACCACCGAAACACCCCCGGAAGGCTTAAGCGCTTACGGCGGCAAAGGCACCTTCACCAAGCGCATTACCCTGAGCAATGAAGGCCTGCGTGGCCACGGCCGGATCGATTATCTGCAGAGCACCGCCCGCTCCGATACCTTTTACTTTTTCCCGGACAGTACCAAGGGCCTGGCCCAGACCTACGCTATAGAAGAACAAACCGGGGCGGGAGGCTACCCGGAAGTGCAGGGCCGGCAAGTGCAGGTGCGCTGGCTGCCCTATCAAGATGTTTTCTACACCACCGCTACCCCGGAGCAGCCCTTTGCCATGTACGGCGACCTCGGGATGCGGGGCACCGGCCGCCTGGCCTACGGGCCCGATGGCCTCCAGGGCCGTGGACTCATGGAGTTCCTTAACGCGGAAACCCGCTCTAAGGATTACACTTTCCTCAATCGAAAGCTGCTCTCCCCCAAACTGGCCTTCCGGGTGCGCCCAAATGCCCGTTTGGACTGGGCCTTTAGCCTCTTCAATGCCGATGCCGAAGTGGATTTTGATGCGCAAAAAGGTTATTTCTCCCTTAACGATACGGCCGCTTACCAGCACTTTGAAGCCAATCAATACATCAGCTACATGAACTATGCCCGCTGGTTGATCCCTCAAAAAGCCATCGAAACCGAAGAGCAGGGCGGCGATGGCCTGGCCCGCATGGTAAGCGTCCGCGGGGAGCAGGACTCCCTGGACTTCCTCGGCGAGAAAGCCAAGTTTTACATGCAGCGCGACTTGCTGGAGGTCTTTAAAGTACCCCAAATCCAGGTGGCCGATGCCCAGATATTCCCGGATACGGGCTACGTGGCTATCGATACCGCAGCCGATATGCGCACCCTCACCAATGCTTCCCTCACCGCCTCCATAGAGGATCCCTACCACCAGTTTTACGGCGCCACCCTGGACATTACCAGCGCCCATGATTATGCCGGAAGTGCCGATTACGAGTACGTAGACCGCGATGGTACGCCCTGGCCCATTCACTTTGAAGATGTACACGCCGATACGGGCACTACCGTAGGCTTTGGCAAAATAGCTAAAGACGAGTACTTCCACATGAGCCCGCAATTTTCCTATTACGGCAATGTGCGCCTCAAAGCCAACCGGCGCCCGCTGGCTTTCCAGGGGCAGGCCAAAATTGAAGCCGACTGCGAAAACCTCAAAACCGACTGGCTCTCCTTTAAAAGCCTGATAGACCCCGATAGCATCGTGATCAATATCCCTACCGATGAGGCCAAGGATGTAACCAAACTGGTGAGCAGCGGCCTCTACCTGGACCGGGATACGGTGCGGGCTTACGGTGCTTTTCTGGCTTCCCGGGTGCCGGCGGCAGATAAGCAGGTGTTTTACGCCAGCGGCGTGGTGTATTACGATTACCAGGAAAGCTGCTACGTGGTAACCTCCCAGCGCCGGAGAAATCAACCGGCAGTGGCGGCCAATCGCCTTCGCCTCTATGACAATTCCTGCCAGATGAAAGCAGACGGTAACCTGCCGCTGGGCGAGGAAAATAGCCAAATGAAAATGGGCATTTACGGCACCATCGATTACGAAATGGCCCGCGACGATATGCAGCTCGACCTGGTGATGGCCCTGGATTTCCCCTTTAGCAAGGACCTCTCAGAAACTATGGCGCAGCTGGTCCTGGACTTTGGCAGCGGCGATGGAATTGGCATAGATAGGCCCGCTTTTAAAATCTACGCCCGCCATTTGTTGGAAAGGGACGATTATGAAGACTTCATGGCGGACGTAGGTTCCTACGGCCTGCCCGAAAAGCTCCCCAAAGCTATGCGTTCTACCCTGCTGCTCGGGGCCGTAAAACTCCGCTGGAGCCCCGCTTCTCGCTCTTTCCGC
The DNA here is from genome assembly GCA_913056475.1 of uncultured Bacteroidota bacterium. Classification (GTDB taxonomy): domain Bacteria; phylum Bacteroidota; class Bacteroidia; order Flavobacteriales; family Schleiferiaceae; genus CAJXMS01. Next base: position 909 of record CAJXMS010000216.1, on the reverse strand, counting down.
AGCGAAGAAAAGGTGGGCCTGCTTTCCCTCGATGACCAACTGGTGAACACCCGCAGCCCGGCCAGAACTGAGCTTCAGCTCACCCGGCGCGGCCCCGAACTCTACTCCCTCGTAGAGCTCGATCCCACCACTGACCTCTTCCTGGAATACAAGCGCAACATTTTTAGCCTCTTCAGCGATGACCAAGCCCTCATGGACCAGCTCAAAGAAATGAAGCTTAAAGACCGCCGTACGGAGAAAAAAGGCTATCGTCCTTTTACTTTCATGTTTGCCAATAAAGGCGATCTCAATCGCTTTATCCGCCGGATGAACCAGTACCAGGACTAGCCTCTAAGCCCCTATCGTGGTAGCTTACATTTGGCCGCAGGCCAAAATAATGTCCGCCCGGCTATGGCAGATCACTTCCTTTTCGGCCCCCGTTTATGGGGGTTGAGGGCGCCAAAGGGGGCGTTCGGTCAGAAATAATGAGCGCTGGCCAACAATTCTGCCGGGGCTTTCCTTATTTACATTTAGTTAACACATAAACTTAGATTAGACATGAGCAACGTAAAAAATCCTTCGTGGAAAAGGATGGCCCTGGCCACTTTTATGGGTGCAGCCCTTACGCTGGGAACCAGCAGCTGCGAAGACGACAACGAGGACAACAATGGCAATAACGAACCCCAGTCTTCTTCCTACAACTACTTTTTTAACAACGGCGAGGTAGCGGCCGGCACGGCTTACGACGGCCGCCATAACAGCGATTTTTCCGCCGACCTGGAAGTGGAGAGCGACGGCGAAAATGCCACCATTACCGTGACCCTCAAGAACACCGTAGATGGCGCCAGTTATATGGTACACGCCCACGACGCCGCCGACCCCAACACTACGCGCAACGGTACGCCGTACAATGAAACCCCCAATGCGGAT
>CAJXMS010000215.1 GCA_913056475.1 uncultured Bacteroidota bacterium | reverse complement strand
GATAGCAAGGGTAATGTGCTCTACAGCGATGCGCCTACTACGCCATCCACTTTGCTGCGGGATACTTTTCAGTTGGGGACGGGGTGCTATCGCTTTATCGTGGAAGACAGCGATGAGGATGGCCTTACCTTTTTTGCTAACAACGACGGGGGTGGTAGCATAGCCCTCCGGGGCTTGAATGGGAGCAATTTCTACCAGAGCCTGCCCAGCGACTTTGGTACCGGGCTGCGCTACACTTTTACGGTAGGTTTTGCCCTGGACCAGCCGGAGCTCGCTTTCAAGGAGGAACGCTGGGAAGTGTATCCCCAACCGGCTGGCAGGGGATTTTGGCTGGAACCCATGCGCAGCGCGGAGCGTAAAAACCTACGGCTGCAGCTTGTTTCCGGCACGGGACGTGTGCTAAAGGAAGAACGCTTCGATTTGGCCGCAGGAGAAAAGCGGTGGTTGTCCACGGAGGCGCTGGCGCCAGGCTTTTATGGTTTGCGGCTGCATACCAGGCAAGGAACCGTGCGCAAACGCGTGATCATTCGCTGAGATTTTTGAATTAACCCGCTTCTTTCAGCTCGGAGATGGCTTGCCGCGGTTGTTCCGCCTTAAAGACGCTGCTGCCGGCTACCAGTACGTCGGCGCCTGCTTTTACCAGGGGGCCGGCATTGTCCTGGTTTACGCCACCATCAATCTCGATTTTAGCGGGGCTATCGCTTGCATCGATCATACTGCGGAGCTCCCGAATTTTGGCGTAGGTCTGCTCGATAAATTTTTGGCCACCGAATCCTGGGTTCACGCTCATGAGGCATACCACATCTATCATGGGCAGTACTTCCCTGAGGAGGTTTACGGGCGTGTGGGGATTGAGCGCTACGCCGGCTTTCATCATGAGGCTGTGGATGGCCTGCAGGCTGCGGTGCAGGTGGGGAGAAGCTTCGAGATGTACGGTTAAGATATCCGCACCAGCATTTTTGAAGTCTTCCAGGTAGCGCTCGGGTTTTTCGATCATGAGGTGGACGTCCAGCGGCTTCCGGGCGTGGCGCTTGATGGCCTCGATCACGGGCAGCCCAAAGGAGATATTGGGCACAAAATGGCCGTCCATGACGTCGAGGTGAAACCAGTCGGCTTCGCTGTCGTTGACGCGCTCGCAGTCGCGGCGGAGGTTGGCAAAATCGGCGGCCAGGAGGGAGGGGGCGATGAGGGGCATGGTATGGGGCTTTTTGGGGATTAGGCAAAGTTCGGGATTGTGCCGTAATCCGGAGGGAGGGGCCTGCCCATAAAAAAAACCCTGCCGATCGGCAGGGTTTTTTTATGCTGGAATTCATGATCTTTTACCCCAGGTAAGTCTTCAGAATTTTACTTCGCGAGGTATGCTTGAGCCGGCGGATGGCTTTTTCCTTGATTTGGCGCACCCGTTCGCGGGTGAGGTCAAATTTTTCGCCGATCTCTTCCAGGGTCATGGGATGCTGGCCGCTCAGGCCAAAGTAAAGCCGGACCACGTCCCCTTCCCGCGGGGTAAGGGTAGCTAGGGAGCGCTCAATTTCGGTCCGGAGGGAGTCGGTCATCAGCTCATCGTCGGGGTTGGGGCTTTCCCCGGTGTTCAGTACGTCGTAGAGGTTGCTGTCTTCGCCTTCTACCAGGGGCGCGTCCATGGAGATGTGGCGGCCGCTGTTGCGCATGCTTTCTTTCACATCGTTTTCGCCCATTTCCAGGTTGGAGGCGATCTCATTGGCCGAGGGGGCCCGTTCGTGTTCCTGCTCCAATTGGGCGTAAGATTTATTGATCTTATTAATGGAGCCGATTTTATTGAGGGGCAGGCGCACAATCCGGGATTGCTCAGCCAGGGCCTGGAGGATGCTCTGACGGATCCACCACACGGCGTAGGAGATGAACTTAAAGCCGCGGGTTTCGTCGAAGCGCTGCGCGGCTTTGATGAGGCCCAAGTTACCCTCATTGATCAAGTCGGGCAATGTGAGACCTTGGTTTTGGTATTGCTTGGCCACAGATACCACAAAGCGAAGATTTGCTTTGGTGAGTTTTTCCAGCGCGGCCTGGTCGCCCTGCTTGATGCGCTGAGCCAGCTCTACTTCCTCTTCAGCCGTGATGAGCTCTACTTTACCAATTTCCTGTAAGTATTTGTCCAGGGAGGCGGTTTCCCGATTGGTTACCTGCTTGGTAATTTTAAGCTGTCTCATGTGCTAAAATGGTTCTTATTATGAATGAATTAGGTAAAATTAGCGGCAAAAATTGTACCCATAGCGCGTACTGACGGAAAGTGGTTAACTAGATGAGTCAACTTGAATAAACGAGTTAGGAACCGCTTTAGTTTTTCTCCAGCAATACCTTCCGGGAGAGCTTGAGCTTGCCACGGTCGTCTTTTCCGATAAGCTTCACATCGAGTTTATCGCCTTCCTGAAGCTCCTCCTCCACGGTTTTGAGCCGCCGGTGGGCTATTTCGCTAATGTGGAGCAGGCCGTCCATGCCGGGGGCTATTTCTACAAAGGCACCGTAAGGCTGGATGGACTTCACCAGGCCGTGGTAAACTTCTCCCACTTCCGGTACAAAGGCAATCTGGCGAATGCGTTTTACCGCCTCATCGATGCCCTGGGCATTATTGCCGCTGATCTCGATCACGCCTTCGTTGTCCACCTCTTCCAGGGTGATGGTCGTGTCGGTATCTTCCTGAAGTTGCTGGATGTTTTTGCCGCCGGGTCCGATGATGCCGCCGATAAATTCTTTGGGAACGGTAACCATGGTGATCCGCGGGGCATTGGGTTTCAGGTCTGGGCGTGGTGCCTCCAGGGTTTTCAGCATCTCCTGGAGGATATGCATGCGTCCCGCTTTAGACTGTTCCAGGGCCTTTTCCATAACCTCATAACTAAGGCCACTTATCTTAATGTCCATTTGGCAGGCCGTAATACCGGCTTCGGTTCCGGCTACTTTGAAGTCCATATCCCCCAGGTGGTCTTCATCGCCCAGGATGTCCGAGAGTACCGCGTAGTCCTCGTCTTCGGGGTTGGTAATGAGGCCCATGGCGATGCCGCTTACGGGGCGCTTAATCTGAATACCGGCGTCCATAAGGGCCAGAGTGCCGGCGCATACGGTGGCCATGGAGGAGCTGCCATTGGATTCCAGAATGTCACTTACCACCCGGATGGTGTGGTAGTTGTCCTGGGGAACGGTTCCTTTTAAGGCACGCTGAGCAAGGTTACCGTGCCCTACTTCCCGCCGGCTGGTACCTCTTATAAAGCGGGCTTCTCCGGTGGAGAAGGGGGGGAAGTTATAGTGTAAGTAGAAGCGTTCTGAACCGGTATAAGCTACCCCGTCAATGCGGTTTTCATCCAGCTTAGTGCCCAGTGTTACCGTGGTAAGCGATTGGGTTTCGCCGCGGGTAAAGATGGCTGAGCCATGGGTGCCGGGAAGGTAATCTACTTCTGACCAGATATCGCGCACTTCGTCCAGGGCGCGGCCGTCCAGACGTTGACGATCCTTGAGGATCATGTTGCGCATGGCGTGGTACTCCACGTCGTGGTAGTATTTTTTGATCAAGGGTTCGAGCTCTTCGCGCTCCTCTTCGCTGAAGTTTTCTTCGATGTAGGTATCGCGCAATTCTTTGAAGGCATCGGAACGCTCTTCTTTGCTTGAGCCGCTTTTGGCAATTTCGTATACCTTGTCGTAGAGGTCGGCCATTACTTTCTGGGCCAGGTCCTCGTCATTTGATTCGTGATCGTACTCGCGTTTTTCCTGGGCTTTTTCGATGCCACTGGCCAGGGCCTCTTGCGCTTTGATTTGATCTTTGATGGCCTCGTGGGCAAATTTGATGGCCTCCAGCATTTCGCCTTCGGATATTTCATCCATTTCTCCCTCTACCATTACTACGCTATCGGCGGTGGCGCCTACCATGAGGTCCACATCAGAGCGCTCGATATCAGCGGGACTTGGGTTGATCACGAACTCCCCCTTAAGCCGTCCCACGCGTACTTCACTCATGGGGCCTTTAAAAGGAAGATCGCTTACCGCAATGGCAGCTGAGGCGGCCAGACCAGCCAGGCTATCGGCGGCCACCTCGGGGTCCCAGGAAATGAGACTGATCATTACCTGCACTTCGGCGTGGTAGTCCTTGGGGAAAAGGGGGCGTAGCACCCGATCCACGAGGCGCATGATGAGGATTTCCTCGTCAGAGGGCCGTCCTTCCCGCTTCAAGAAACCGCCGGGCACACGACCACCGGC
>CAJXMS010000214.1 GCA_913056475.1 uncultured Bacteroidota bacterium | reverse complement strand
AGGTTATCGTAGTGCTATCAATTGACCCATTAGAGAGGGTAAAGTTGGTCACCACTCCCGCTACATCGACATCAATGGAGGCGCCATTCCAGCCATCGCCCCAGCTGTCATACCCCACAATTTTATAATCACAGGGGGGCGTGCACGTGGCATTGGAATTGTCTGTAAGGAAGAGTCCCGTGCTGGGGGAAGGTCCATAGCTGCCTAATAAACTACCATCAGGCGCATAGATATCGAAAGTGACTTCATTGTCAAAGGATCCACCATTAAAGGTGAAAGTAGTAAAGTCACCATTAAAAGAGGGGATGAAGACGCTATCTATCGAGCCATTACTTAGGGTGAAATTCGTCACCGTTCCGGCCACATCGACATCAATGGAGGCGCCATTCCAGCCATCGCCCCAGCTGTCGTATCCTACAATCTTGTAATCGCATTGTGCTTCCAAACTCATGGGTAACAGAATGAGGAAAGAAAGGAGTAGACCAATCTTGCCTAAGTTACCTGAAGAGTGCTGTAATCTTTTTCTCATAACGGGTAGTTCTCTTTTCGTTTAACCGTATCAAATTACGAAATCTTCTGGAAAATTCACAAAAAAACAACCCGGCAAACCCAACGGAAGGTCAGTCCCTGCCGTACCGTTATTCCTTTCGTTTGGACCAGGGACGGTATCGCTGCTTCATTTGCGGGCGATCGGGTTCTGCTGCTCGCAAGGGTTCGCAGGGCCGTAAACTTTGCCTGCACTGGGCCGGAAGCTGTTGATAAAGCGCCGTACCCTCGGTTTTCCAGGCGAGCATTTCCGCGCTCACCTCTTTTATTACTTTAGCGGGATTTCCTACTACCAAGCTTCGTTCGGGAATTTTAGTCTGGGCTTTTATAAAGCTCAACGCCCCCACAATGCTCCCGGCCCCTAAAATCACTTCGTCCATCAAGACCGCATTCATCCCTACCAGGCAGTTGCGGCCAATATGGGCCCCGTGAATGATGGCGCCGTGCCCTATGTGGGCTCCTTCTTCCAGGCGCAGCGAAACGCCCGGAAACATGTGGATCACGCAATTTTCCTGCACATTACAGCCATCTTCTATCACGATTTCCCCCCAGTCGCCCCGAATGGCGGCGCCCGGGCCTACGTACACGTCCTGGCCCAAGTGTACGTTCCCAATCACCGTGGCATTATGGTGCACATATGCGCTTTCATGTATCACAGGCTTAAAACCGTCAAACTCGTATATCATAAAACAAAGGGGTTTAGGCCACAAAGGTAGCTAGCCGGTAAGGCGGAACGCGTAAGCGTTTAAAAGCTTTTAGTAGCTATTTTCGTCAATCTTCACTTTTTCCCAAAAAGGTACCATCTACAGGCGATTTGGGTGATGACCCAGGGAAAGCCTATGGCTGCTCTCCTAAGCATGGCTTCCGGGGAGCGGATCACCGCAAATCGGCGTTCGCTTTAACATCATCAGGAGGAAAGCGGGACGGGGTCATCAGCGGGAAGGTGCTTAGGTGCGCTCCAAAACCACCGCATACCCCTGGCCTACCCCCACGCACATGGTGCACAGCGCATAGCGCTTGCCCGTTTCCTGGAGCTGGAGGGCCGCCGTTTGCAGCAGCCGCATGCCGCTCATGCCCAGCGGATGGCCCAGGGCTATGGCACCGCCGTTGGGATTCAGGCGGGGATCGTCATCGGCCAGGCCCATTTTCCGGGTGCAGGCCAGTACCTGGGCGGCAAAGGCTTCATTTAGTTCAATGATGTCCATATCGTCCAGGCTCAGGTCGGCTTTAGCCCGGGCTTTTTCACTGGCGTACACCGGACCGATGCCCATGATCCGGGGCTCTACTCCGGCAACGCCCATGGAAACCACCCGAGCCATGGGTTCCAGGCGGTGGTCTTTGAGGCCTTGATCGGAAGCCACCAAAAGGGCACCGGCGCCATCATTGAGTCCAGAGGCATTACCGGCCGTTACACTGCCGCCCTCTTTTTTGAAAGCCGGACGGAGCTTGGCCAAAATTTCGGGCGTGGTATCGGGTTTTATGAATTCATCCTGGTCAAAAATCAAGGGCTCCTGTTTGCGCCGGGGGATCTCTACTGGTGTTATTTCGCGGCCCAGGCGCCCGCTTTCCTGCGCGGCTTGGGCCTTCTTTTGGCTTCGATAGGCAAAGGCGTCTTGATCTTCCCGGCTGATGCCATACAGCTCCACCAGGTTTTCGGCGGTTTCGCCCATGGCATCCGTGCCGTAACGCTTAAACAGGTCGGGGTTTACAAAGCGCCATCCGAAACTGCTGTCATACATCTTGCTATCGTTGCCATACGCCCGGCTGGGCTTGCTCATCACATAAGGGCCCCGGGTCATATTTTCCACCCCGCCGGAAAGGAAGAGATGGCCATCTCCGTTGCGCACCGCACGCATGGCCTGGGCGGTAGCACTCATGCCGCTGGCGCAGAGGCGGTTTACCGTTTCACCGGGGACCGAAAAGGGCAGTCCGGCCAGCAGTAGGGCCATGCGGGCCACGTTGCGATTGTCTTCCCCGGCCTGGTTGGCGCAGCCCATGATCACGTCGTCCACAGCCGCCGGATCCAGGGAAGGGGCCTTCTCCAATACCTTTTGGAGGACCAGGGCAGCCATATCATCCGCGCGTACGGCGGAAAGGGTACCCATAAATTTGCCGATGGGGGTTCTTGCCCCCTGTACTAAATAAGCTTCTTGCATATCACGTTTTTAAGCGGCGGCTGCGGCCACCACCGCGGGATGGGGGAGCAAATATCGTTTTTCCAAGTCAATGTGCCTTAAAGCGCGCTTCTTTACCAGCGGCCGGTAGCTCATTTGGCCGGAGGCCAAATGGAAGACCTCACCGCGGGGACTTACTGGTATACAAAGTCATACCCGCGCAGGGAGAGGGTGCGGTACTTCTTTTCATCAAAGGTGTAAAGCGCGGCGGGGCGGCGGGCCCGCGGGCTGCTGCGAATGGTTTCGCCGGTCTCGATCAGCAGTTGGCTCTTGAGCAGTTTGCGGCGAAAATTCCGTTTGTCCAGGTATCTGCCCAAGGCTTCTTCGTAGAGTCGCTGTATTTGATTGAGCGTAAAGGATTTGGGTAGCATACTAAAGCCTATGGGGCGGCGCTTTACGCGCCGTTTGAGGCGTTCGCGGGAGTACGCCAAAATTTCGTCATGGTCGTAGGCCAGGGGCGGTACCTCGTTGGCCTGCTCCCAGCGATAGTCGCTGTCTTGAAGGCGCTCTTGCAGGGCGCCATCAAGACGGATGGTGGCGTAAAAGGCCAGGTTGACCACCCGGCCTTCCGGATTGCGATAGGGGGCGGCAAAGCCATTGAGCTTTTCCACATCGGTGTCTTCCCGGCCGGTAATGCGCTGAAAGAGGACCCGGGCTACTTGTTCTGGGTCTTCTTGTGGGGGCACTATGGTGGAGGGTAGTACATCAGCTCCCTGGTAGGGGGCGGCGCTTTTGCGCGCGATGAGCACCTTTAGGAAGTCGCCATCAAAACCGTAGAGCACCAGGGAAGTGGCCAGGGCAAACTGGAAGTCATTTTTTTGGAAGGATACGCGCATAAGCGGGGCCATAGCTTGAGTGGTCAAAAGTGGGGAAAAAAAGGGGCTGAACCAAAGTGGGGCGGTAGATTTTGCAAGGGCTTAAAGTGCCCGGTTCAGGGGCTTACCACTCTTTCTGGCGGCGGTACACGGTGCCTCTAAAATGGGCTACTGGATCGCCCTTTTGGTCTTTCACCGTTACGTCGTAGAGGCCTGTTTTCCGGGTAAGGCTTTTTTCCTGGGCGGTGGCGGTCAGCGATTGGCCGGCCTGAGCGGCTTGCGTGTGGGCTATGCTGGTGTCTATACTGAGCGCATGCTGGCCGTGCCCATTGCTGGCAAAGGCCAGGGAGCTATCGGCAAGGGAATAGGCGATACCCCCGTGGGCGATGCCGAAGCCATTGGTCATCTCTTCCCGGATGGTCATCTTTAAGTGGCAATAGCCGGGACGTGCTTCCAATACCTGGATACCCAGCCATTGACTGAAGGCATCGTTTTCCATCATGTGCTGGACGATGTCGGCCGCCTGCTCGGGCAGGCGCAACTCGTCGGGCAAGCGCGCACACAGTTCCAGTGCCGAGATGTACGCTTCGGTGTCAGTTCCGCCGAGTCGCGTCGAGTCCGGTGTCCGGGCGTCGTTCGGTTTGCCTGCCGTCACGTCCGACTGCATCTCGTATGAGCGGCCCCGACCGCCAGTCTCGAACTCGGGAATGTCGTCCACCGACGGCTTCTCCC
>CAJXMS010000213.1 GCA_913056475.1 uncultured Bacteroidota bacterium | reverse complement strand
AACTTGTCTATCATTGGCCGGGCCAGGTCTACGGTGATCCTTTTTTTGTTCAGGGAAGACTGGGCGAGGAGGGATATCAGAGCCCCTTCCAGTTCGCGAACGTTGGAATTAATGCTGTAGGCGAGGTACTCAATTACATCTTGCGGCATTTCTACCCCGTCGGTGTAGAGCTTTTGATTGAGTATGGCTACCCGTGTTTCCAGATCAGGGACCTGTAAATCAGCACTTAACCCCCATTTAAAACGAGAGAGCAACCGTTGCTCTACGCCCTGCAGGTCCACGGGCGCCCTATCGCAGGTTAAGATGACTTGGTGCCCGTGCTGATGCAGGTGGTTAAAAATTTCAAAGAAGGCATTTTGGGTTCCTTCCTTACCGGCAAAGGAGTGCACATCGTCCATAATGAGCACATCGATCATCTGGTAGAAGTGGATAAAGTCGTTTTTGGTATTGTTCCGGATGGAGTCGATGAACTGTTGGCCAAACTTCTCGGCCGAAACGTAGAGAACGGTTTTCTCGGGATACTTTTCTTTGATATCGATGCCGATAGAATGAGCTAAATGCGTTTTGCCCAGGCCGTTACCGCCATACACCAGCAGCGGATTAAAGGAAGTTCCCCCGGGTTTATTGGCCACGGCATAACCGGCAGACCGTGCCAGCCGGTTGCATTCGCCTTCCACAAAGTTTTCAAAGGTGTAGTTGGGGTTGAGCTGTGATTCAACGTTTACCTTTTGGAGGCCTGGAATCACAAAGGGGTTTTTCACCCCCTTTTCCCCGAGGTCTACCGGCATGTTTACTTTGGGGTTCTTCAGGCTGCTCCGGTTGCTACTGGGGAGTTTTACGGTATAGGGGTTGGAATTGCCATAGGTGTTTTCCATGACGATGCTGTACACCAACTTGGCCTCTGGGCCCAGCTCCCGCCGAATAGCTGTTTTGAGCAGGCCGATGTAATTTTCTTCCAACCACTCGTAAAAGAACTTACTGGGTACTTGTAAACTGAGGACGTTGTCCTTGAGCTTCAAGGGCTTAATGGGTAAAAACCAGGTTTTGTAACTTTGAGCTGGTACATTGTCTTTAATAAAAGCCATGCAATTTTCCCATACTGATTTGGCCGTAAGTTCCATTAATTGGTAAAATTTTTCGTTTTTGACTGGATTCCGTTGAGGCTCAGTCCGGAATCTTGGGTTGGCGGTTGCGTCAAACAACGAAGCAAAAATGTAGAGAAATTAATTGATAAAAAAAGAGATTAGGGGTTGAAATTTAAATTTAATTGACCCATATTAAGGCATTTTTAACCGCCGCAAACCCGCATTCCTTCGTTGGAATTCCTTAATTTTCAATATTTAATAGATATGGCGCTTAACATCCAAGAAATAAGAGTTCGCTACGCGGAGACCGACCAAATGGGCATCGTGTACTACGGCAACTATCCCCAGTACTTTGAGGTGGCCCGGACTGAGTTGCTTCGGGCTCTAGGCTTCACCTACCGAGCTTTGGAAGAAGAAGGCATAATGCTCCCCGTACGGGAGCTCCAAATCCGCTACCGGGCGCCCGCTCGGTATGATGATAAATTGCGTATCGAAACGGAGGTACGCGACTTACCCCAGCGGCGCATCACCTTTTACCATCGGATATTCAACCAGCCAGGCGAATTGCTTACCACGGGATCGGTAGAGCTGGTTTTTGTAGGGATAGAGTCGGGGCGTCCATGTGGATGTCCGCCCTACTTACAGGAGGCTTTTAAGGCCTTCTTAACGTCGGATTAGTTTTTCGCGCTTTTGCCCGCCGCGCGTGCTTTCTACTTCGAGTAGATAGGCACCGGCTTTAAGGTCGGGCATTTTGAGCGTTGCTCGCTCCGAGCGGTCGAATATCCGGTGGTAGACCCTTTGCCCCCGAAGGTTGTATACCCGAACGGCTTTCAGACCTGTTTCACTTGTCAAAATCAAGGCTTCCCCGTGCATCCAGCCCAGCGTATTGTAAATGGCTATATCCGGGCGTGTTTTAAGCGGCGAAAGCCCTACCCAGTTGGGCAGCACCTGCCGGCGGATGAAAGCATCGGCAATGGCCTGGCGGTGCCTTTTCCCGTAGAGCAGGGAGTCATTTCGGAGCATTTCAAAGGCAAAATCCTCAAAAGTAGTGTTGGTAGTTAGGGCAAACATGCTTTCTACCACCAATTTATCGCTTTTTTGCCGGCCTAGCTGGCTGTTAATTTCCCGGAGGCAACTTACCATTAGGTCGGTGTGATCGTAGATGCTACCCGAAAAGCTTACCTGCTGGTAGTTTTTAGTGCTCACGGCAGAGCGGCCAAACCAAAACTCGTTGTGTCCATCCCAATTAAAGATCTTATCATCTTGATTGCCATTAAGATGGCGTGAATAGCTCAGGGCAAAATAATCGCCAAGGGCTTCTTCCAGCATGGCGCGTTCGGTAGTGCCGTTACCAGGAGCGGCTGCGTATTTGGCCATGGCGTGAAGCCATTCGTGCACGATCACATCCGCATCTTCTGCGTCATCTACGCCGCCGGGCCCTAGCGCCAGGCGGTCGTTGCCCGGCTGAAAATAGGATTGATCGGCTCCTTGAGCTCCGTGCGGGTCTACGGTAATTTGATTGCCCGGCAGTTGAGGATAGCCCAGGCTATCAATATAGGCATCAAAGGTGCTGAGATGATAAAAGGTGTTAACATCTTCAAAACCGTCTTGTCCCCGGGTATAATTGAACTGTGGCGTATTGCTGGTGACGGGAGTTATAAAAGGTGCTTCGAAATCGACCAGGCGAATTTTGCTGTTGCGCAGATAAAAAGTACCACCGAGAAAATCAGCCTTAAAAGTGACGCTTCGCCGTTCATTATTCAGCGCGGGCTTATCGGCATCCCCGGCATCTACAAAGTTACCTCCGTAATTGACGTTAGCGCTGGTTAGGGGGTCCGGGTAAAAGACCATACCGGATACGGTGCTATCGCCCAAAAAGCGTCGTTCATCCCGCAGCCACAATATTTCCTGCCCGTTGGTCAGGACCTGGCGTGGTGCTTGCCGAGCATCTTTAATCTGCAGCGCATAAACGGGAATAAGTGCTTCTTGCTGTACAAACCAAGCCCGCTGCGGATTGCCCCGCGCTTGCCACCCGCGTTGATCGATAAGCTTTTTCACCCTTTGCCGGGGGGGAAAGGAGTATTTTTCGGCGGGAGCGGGTAAAAAAGGTGCTAGCCAGCGTACACTTCCGTTTGGGAAGTACCGGGCGGTGGCGTGGAGGCCGTACACTGGGTGGCCTTTATGTCTAATACTAAAATCGTAGTAGGTCGCGGTTTGCGCATCCCTTTGGCCGAAGGCCGCTAAAGTGTAGGCGGGGTGCGGCAACAAATGCTGTTCCGCCCAGGCAATGGCTTTTTCTCTGTTCCAAACTTCAAGGGATTGCCATTTTGTTTGCTGCTCTGGGGCCGGGAATCCCGCTTGATGGGGGAGGGCTTTCTGGGCGAGAAGGCTCCCCAATGGTAATAAAAGGCACAAAAAGGTGCGTATTTTCATGTATCAAGGACTTTGATGATCATTCCTTTCCGCTGCTCAAATGTATGAATTACCGCGGACACTTGGCTGCGTCGTACCCTGAGTTGATAACCGGCATCTTCTCCCATTTGCTCATCGTCAATTGTCGCGGGTGCTTCCTTGAGGAGTTTCATGGCCACGGCCATAAGTTCGTAAGGGAAACGGAGTTCCAGCAGTTCTTCCAGGTAAGCGTCCTCCAGGGAGCTTTCGGCCAGGGCAGCTTCGGCGGCGCCTCGGTAGGCCTGGATGAGCCCGGATACCCCCAGCTTGGTCCCGCCAAAGTAGCGGCTTACCACCACGCCCGTATCCCAGAGGCCGGCTGATTGCAAGGCATGAAAGATAGGAGAGCCGGCACTGTGGCTGGGCTCTCCATCATCGTTGATCCGGAGCACGGGTGCCTTCGGCTGGGTACGGTAGGCGTAGCAATGGTGCCCGGCGTTGGGGTGAGTTTCCCGCATTTCCTGGAGAAGGGCCTCGGCTTCCTGGCCCGAAGAGGCGGGGAATGCCTGGGCGTGAAATTTGCTGCCGCGGTCTTTGAGCAGGGCTTTTCCGCCCTTTTTTACGCGGCGGTAATGATCGCCTTTTAGGGGGTCTTGTTCCATTTGCTTGTTTATAAAGCCCCGTAAATGAGCCAAATACTTACCAGCGAAAGGCCCAGGCCCCACTGATTGGCGCGGCCCCAATCCTCCCGGAAAAGGGCCACGCCCAGGATGGTAGATAGGGCTACAATGGCTACGTGATT
>CAJXMS010000212.1 GCA_913056475.1 uncultured Bacteroidota bacterium | reverse complement strand
GTGTGGGGAAACTGATCCACCACCGAAAAGCGCTTAAGGACGTAGCCAAATTCCCGCAAGGCCTCCATATCCCGGGCCTGGGTGGCGGGATTGCAGCTTACGTACACCATTCGCCGGGCTTCCAGGCGCATTACCTTTCGCAAGGTTTTGGGCGTGATGCCCGCCCGGGGCGGGTCCATCACCAGGGTATCTATTTGCCCCTGGTACTGGGGGTGATCCAACAGAAAGCGCCCCACATCCGCAGCTACAAACTCCGCTTTTACTCCGTTTTCTTTCGCATTGCGACGGGCATCCGCCACCGCTTCTTCCACCATTTCTACCCCGATAACCCGTCGTTCCGGGGCCCGCTGGGCCAGTAACTGCGTGATGGTCCCCGTGCCAGAAAACATATCCAGCACTACCTTACCGGGCGGCAGTTTTTGGGCAAAAACATAATCCAGCACCTGTTCATAGAGCTTCTCCGCCGCGGCAGGATTGGTTTGGAAAAAGCTCTCCACGCTGATCTCAAAGTCCAGCCCCATCACCCGCTCCCGCAAGCGGGGTTTTCCGTAAAGGAGGGTTTGGGTCCCGTCGGTGCTGCGGGGCCGGTCGCTCACGTCATCGTTTATGGTATGCAGCAGTCCGCCCAGTCGTTCGCCAAGCTCCGCCCGCAGCCATTCGGTCAGCGCCGTTTGGTCCAGGTTTTCCCGGGAGCTGGTCAGCAAGTTGATCAGTAGTTGATCGTCCGCATAGCTCTTGCGCACGGCCACCATCCGGCAAAAGCCCTCTTGCTTGCGGGGGTGCCAGGCGGTGTGGCCCCGTTCGCTCAGCCATTGGCGCAGCCTCGGCACCAGGGCTTCCCACTGGGCGTCAAACAGTCCGGAATCACCCTTTAGCTGCTCCACGGCCAGCCACTGGCCTCTTTTTTTAAAACCCAGCGCAAAATCGTCCACAAAGGCGTCCTGTTCCGGATCATAGCACACCGCACTGAAGCTGTACTCCATTTTATTGCGGTAGTGAAAGCTCCGCGGGGAGGCCACAAAGCCATCGTAGCGTTTTTCGGGCGCCTCCTCCTGCCCTATCCGGCGGTAAAGCTCCACCACACTCTCGGCCTTATGCGCCTGCTGTTGTTCCAGCGGCCAGCGCAAAAAAGGCGCTCCGGGCGTATCCACATAAGGCGTATCCACCTCTTGTTCTGATCTTTCCAAAATTTTCACCAAACGCGCTTCCGCATACCGTCGTTTGGCCTTGACCAGGCGCACCCGCACCTGCTGGCCGGGCAGCGTATGCGGCACAAAAACCGGGTAGCGCCCTTCCGGGCTTTCCCAGCGCAAAAGGCCTTTTCCCCCAAAGGCCATGTTTTCTATCTTTCCTTCTATTTGCGCCCCCTTACGCAGGGGGCCCCGATCTCGATTGCTCATGAAGCCGGCAAAACTACCGTAAATTTCAGGGCTTACCTTACATTTGGCCTCCCGGCCAAAAGTGCCCTCCCCCGCGGCGTGGCCGGGCTTATTTTGAACTTTTTTCACCTCAAACAAGAATTGGCTATGGCAGATGTGAACACCCTGCAACGAGGCTCCCAAGAACTTATGGAACTGGAAAACCGCTACGGCGCTCACAACTACCACCCCCTGCCGGTGGTGTTAGACCGCGGTGAAGGCGTGTACGTGTGGGATGTAGAAGGTAAGCGCTACTATGATTTCCTCTCCTCTTACTCAGCGGTAAACCAGGGCCACTGCCATCCCCGCATTATCGATGCCCTAAAAAACCAGGCAGAGCAAATCACCCTCACCAGCCGGGCATTTTATAACTCCAAGCTGGGGCCCTTTGACGAGTACGTGACCCAATACTTTGGTTTTGATAAGGTTCTGCCCATGAACTCCGGCGCTGAGGCGGTAGAAACCGCCATAAAGCTATGCCGGAAATACGCCCAGGAAAAACTGCATATTCCCGAGCATAAGACCAAGATCGTGGTAGCTGATGGCAATTTCCACGGGCGTACCACCACCATCATTTCCTTTAGCAACGACGAGGAAGCCCGTGATGGTTACGGCCCCTACACCCCCGGATTTATCCATGTCCCTTATAATGACACCGAAGCCCTGACCCAGGCCATGCAGGAGGAAGGCGTAGCGGGCTTTTTGGTAGAACCCATTCAGGGCGAAGCCGGGGTGGTAACGCCCGACGAGCAATATCTGCGGGAGGCTAAGCGGCTGTGTCAAGAAAATAAAGCCCTGCTCCTCACCGACGAAATTCAAACCGGCATTGGCCGCACCGGTAGCCTGCTGGCTTCCTGCGGCCCCTGCACCTGCCAGGGGGTATGCGAGCGCCAGCCGGAAACTTACGTAAGGCCGGATATTCTCATCCTGGGCAAAGCGCTCAGTGGGGGCGTTTATCCCGTATCCGCTATCCTGGCCGATGATGAGATCATGAACGTGATCCAGCCCGGACAGCACGGCTCCACCTTTGGCGGCAATCCCCTGGGCGTGCAAGTAGCCATGGCTGCCCTGGACGTGATCCAGGAGGAAAACCTGACCCAGAATGCCCGCCGCCTGGGGGAAATTTTTCGGGCTGAATTAATGGCCTACAAGGAAAATAGTAAAATTCTCTCCCGCGTACGCGGACGTGGGCTGCTCAATGCTATCGTGATCAACGACAGCCCCGAGAGCGATACCGCCTGGCGGGTATGCCTGCGCCTGCGCGACAACGGCCTCCTGGCCAAACCCACCCAAGGCAACATCATTCGCTTTGCGCCCCCGCTGGTCATGAACGAGGAGCAACTTGAAGATTGCATTGACATCATCAAACGAACCCTGCAGGAATTTGAGTAAAGACCAGCCGCTGCGACCCACGGAAAAAGACAGCCCCTACCGGGATATTCCGGCCATGCCCACGGCCGATATCCTGCGGGAGATCAACGCCGAGGATAAGCGAGTGCCTCAAATTGTAGCAGCCGCTATCCCCCAACTGGAAAAACTGGTGGACCAGGGCTATCAAACCCTCTCTTCCGGCCGCAAGATCTTCTACCTGGGCGCCGGCACCAGCGGTCGCCTGGGCGTAGTTGATGCCTCCGAGCTACCCCCTACCTTCGGGGCGCCCCCTGAATGGGTAGAGGCCCTGATCGCGGGCGGTGATGGGGCCATCCGGGTAGCGGTGGAAAAAGCGGAAGATGATCCTCTGGGCGGCTGGCGCGATTTACAGGCCCGTTCGGTACAGCCCGGTGATTTGGTGGTCGGGATCGCCGCGTCCGGCACCACTCCTTACGTGGTAGGCGCCCTCGAAAAAGCCCGGGAAGCCGCTATCGCCACCGGCTGCCTGGTGTGCAATGAAGATTCCCCCCTGGAGAAAGAGGCCGATATTCCGGTGGTGCTTCGCACCGGGGCGGAATTTATCACCGGTTCCACCCGCATGAAAGCAGGTACCGCGCAGAAACTCGCCCTCAACATGTTTTCCACCGCGCTGATGGTGCGTATGGGGCGCGTGGAAGGTAATCGCATGGTAGACATGCACCTGAGCAATGCCAAGCTCATCGAGCGCGGCACCCGCATGGTGCAGAAGGAAACTGGCCTGGCCTGGGAGGCGGCTCAGGAGCTCCTCCTGGCACAGGGCAGCGTACGGCAAGCGGTGCGGCATTTTAAAGAGGGGTAAAGCAAAAAAGAGAGCTTCTTCGCTTGCTAAAGGGGAAACCCCACGAAGGAGTAAGCTCGGCAGTGGCGTTTTTGAGAAAAACTGGTTGAAAAAAGGGGAAAGCCTAATGCAACAGTAGTTTCTTCACGTCCACTTCCCGGCCCCGATAGCGCAACTGCACCAGGTAAAACCCGGCTCCCGTATTAGGGGCATAGCGCACCGAGTGACGGCCGTAACGCGCGGGAAGCTGCTTCTCCCAGAGGACTTTGCCGTTCGTGTTGGTAACCACCAGGGTCAAAAGACCTTCGAGCTGGCGTTTTTCTACCAATACGGGAATTTTCACCGAAGCTTGGGCGGGGTTCGGGTGTAAACTACCCAGACGAAGGCCCGTTTTGCGCCGTCTCGTTCGGGTTTCATTCAGGCCTATTTGGGCGCAGGGCAGCGTGTAGCGAAGGCTATCCTCCGGACGGGCAGGGCTACTGGTATTAGCGGTGATCTGCATATCCATGCTAAAGGGTCCGGTGATGCCCTGGGTATCCACCGCCGCAATGCCCACTTTGTAGGTTTGGCCGTTGCTGAGTCCCGGTATTAAAAAGCTATCGGTGGTAAAGTGATAGCGCTGGTCATAAGGAGCGCCGCTAAAGTCCTTAACGCCCACCCGGTAGGCCTGGTG
>CAJXMS010000211.1 GCA_913056475.1 uncultured Bacteroidota bacterium | reverse complement strand
GTAGGAGGTGGTGAAACTGAAAAACGAAGCCCAAATGGGTGTTGCGAAACTGCAGGCGGGCTTTGCGGCTGCGCCTGGACAGGGAAGCGCCTTCCCAGAAGATATCGCCCGTATCGGGCTCGTCCAGCGTGCCCAGGATCTGGAGGAAAGTGGTCTTGCCGGCACCGCTATCGCCCATGATGGAGAGCATCTCGGCCGGTTTTACGGTGAGGTCTACGCCCTTGAGTACTTGCAATTGGCCGTAGGATTTGGTGATGCCCTGGGCGGTGATCATATCTCTTGGAGTTTTTGGCGGGTTTGGTGGTAATCCAAAAATAGGCTGAGCTTTACCGAGAGGTTGCTCTGAGCGGGCGCCGCGGTCAGGGCCTCCCAGTTGGGCCCATACTGGGCATAAAGCCGGCGACCATCCTGAGCCAAAGCCACCCGGTAAAGTAAGGTGACCTGGCTGGCGGGCGCAAACCACCACTGATAGCGCAAATCGAGGTTCAAGGTGTTAAAGTTAAGGTTTTCATTGCCTTGATAATCCAGCTGCGCGAGGGTACCATCAGCCAGGAGATTAAAATAGCGGTGGTAGCGTACCCGGCTCCAGTACTGGCGCAGGCGTAAGCTGAGGGAGTGCTGGGGATCAAAGGCGTAGCGGGCATCCATCACGGCGGTGATGTTGCGCACGGTGCGCTGGCCCATAACGGGGGCATCATCCACTTTTTGGGCAAAGCCGATATCATCAAGCTGTTTTTGCCAGCGAAAGCGGGGGGTCATGAAAAGATGATCGCCCAGCCGGATACGGGGCTCGAGGTTGAGCGTGGTAAGGGCGGCCTGCCACTGCCAGCGGTACTCGTAGGTAAAATCAGCATCTAAGGCCACGGGCCGGCGATAATCCGTGGAAACCAGACCAAAAAAGGAAAGGCGCGGCGGCCTTTTCAGGTAGCGTCCGGCTGTGCGCGGCTCAAAATAATCGTAATAGGCCACCGGGGAGCTGCGCACCCGGAAACTGAGCCCCGTAAAATCACGCAATAAGAAAAAGGCGCTCCCGCCTACAGCCCATTCCTCAAAGCGCTGGGGCCGGTAAAGGCTGCTGTAAATATTATACAGCGAGTAGCTGGTGCGATTGAAAATGCCGCTGGGCTCAAAGGTGAGGTACTCCACTTCACTGTAATTGCGCCACTGGTTGTTGCGCGCCTGAAACCCCATGTCGTTAATATCAAACTGATCGGTGCTGAGGGTTTGGCGGGAAGCCCAGCGCCAGTGCCCGTCCACATCGCCTATCCGGAGAGAGGCTTCGTGGCCGCTTTGCCGGAGGGTATCGCTAAGGCGGTCGCTGCGCTTGAGGGAGGCATCAAGGCGGTACTGGCCAGAGGTGGTGTAGAGACTGGTAAGGAGGCCTGCTACGTTGGCATCCAAGTAGCGGCCTTCCCGAAGTACGTTGGTGTTGACGAAGCTCACGGAGCTGTTGCGATTAAAACGCTGATCGAGGACGATCATATTGTAATTGGTCAGGGGTTCCAGTAGCTGACGTCGCTCCCGCCCATTGGTGTCGGTGTAGGTTTGATAGGAATTGTCAGTAACGGCGTTGAGCACCCCTACGCCTAAATTTCCGCGGGTACGTCCGGACACCTTACTGGCGTTGATCAGCTTGGTGTATTCCGTGCGTACGGACTGATCCTGGTCGGTATTAATGTTCTGATTGGTAATATTTTTGGGCGTTCCGCCGATGCGGCGGGAGTAAAAAAGGTCGCCAATAGAAAAGAGCTCCGTGCCTTCATTAAAAAACTGCCGGTTTTCCTGAAAGCGGTTTTCAAAGGGGGAAAGATTAAGAAACTGGTTGTCAAAGGCCACCTGCCCAAAATCCGGCACCAGGGTCATATCAAGGGTAAAGGCGGGCCCCAAGCCGTACTTCAGGTCCATACACACAGCGGTATCGTAGCTGGTATTGTCCTGATAATCGTTGCTGTAGGCGGAGAAGTAAGGCATAAGGGAGAGCCGAACGGGGGGATTGATATCCGCCAGGCCTTTAAGCAAGCCGGCCTGATAGGCCTGGCTAAAGCCCGAACCCCGATTGACGGGGTTCCAACTGTAGATGTGCCTATTGCGCCGGATGCTGCGGATAAAATTAGCGCCCCAGCCCTTCTGGGCGTTTTTGGGGAAGCGCAGAGCTACGTAGGGGATGGCCATTTCTACGGTCCAGCCGCTATCGTGGCGACGCACTGCCCGGCGCCAGATGGTGTTGTAACTGGGGTCGTCTTGCCCGTTGGCGTTGGTCCGTAGATCGGCCTTGGTGCCAGCGGCGGTTACCACAAATTTGAACTGATTCTGGCCATCATTGAAGGGATTAAGGGAAACCATAAACCAGTCGGTGTTTTCATCGTACACATCCCGGGTAGTAACCTGATGGAGGATGCTATCGGGGGCCGCATCGTGCAGGTAGGCGCCCACGAAGAGGGCTTCATCGGTATAGACCAGCTTCACGCGAGAAGAAAATCGATCGGGCGCCGGGGTACCTATTCCGGGGCTGAGCATGGTAAAGTCCTGAGCGGCTTCCTGCCCTTGCCAGGCGGAATCCGAAAGAACGCCGTCTATCACGGGCGAATGGGCTACTTCCGGGACGGAAAGGGTCCGGCGGGATCCGGGCTCCGTTTGGCCGAAGGCCGTAGCAAAAACGGAAAGGAAAAACAGAAAAGAAGTGAAGGACTTGCAGAGCATATACGAGGGCAAAAAAGGGCGGCAAAGGTAGGCAATAGGCCCCGCCCCGGGATGGTGAAGGGCGCCCGGGCTACCGGGAAAAGAAAATACCGCCCCCCGTTTTTCCCTTAGCGCTGGGCAGCCTATTTTTGCCGCCATTCTCATTAAAGTGATCTCCCCTTATGAACCTACACGAATTTCAAGGTAAAGATATACTCGCCTCCTACGGGGTAAACGTACAACGCGGTATAACCGCCACCACGCCCGAAGAGGCCCTGGAAGCGGCCAAAAAACTCAACGAGCAAACCGGCACCGAATGGTACGTGATCAAAGCGCAGATCCACGCCGGGGGCCGGGGCAAAGGCGGCGGGGTAAAGCTGGCCAAATCCCTGGATGAGGTTAAAACCGTAGCGGGAGAAATCCTGGGAATGATGCTAAAAACCCCCCAAACCAGCGCGGCGGGTAAAAAGGTAAACCAAATAATGGTGGCCGAGGATGTGTACTACCCCGGCCCTAGCGAAACCAGCGAGATTTACATGTCCGTATTGCTCAACCGGGAAGCGGGGCGTAATATGATCATGTACTCTACCGAAGGAGGAGTGGATATAGAACAGGTAGCCGCCGATACTCCCGAACGCATCTTTACCGAAGAGATAGATCCCAAAGTAGGTCTCATGCCCTTCCAGGCCCGAAAAATAGCTTTCAACCTGGGGCTTTCCGGCGCCGCCTTCAAGGAAATGGTGAAGTTTGTCTCCGCCCTTTACCGTGCCTACGACGGCATAGACGCCGGCCTCTTCGAGATCAATCCGGTACTGAAAACTTCGGACGACAAAATCCTGGCCGTAGACGCTAAGGTAACCCTGGACGATAACGCCCTCTTCCGCCACAAAGACTATGCGGAGCTACGTGATAAGCGCGAGGAAGACCCCATCGATGTAGAAGCTGGCGAAGCTGGTCTCAACTTTGTCAACCTGGACGGTAATGTGGGCTGTATGGTCAATGGCGCTGGTTTGGCCATGGCTACTATGGACATCATCAAAATGGCGGGCGGCAATCCGGCCAATTTCCTGGACGTAGGCGGTACCGCCGATGCGGCCCGGGTAGAAAAAGCCTTCCGCATCATCCTGCGCGACGATAGCGTAGAGGCCATTCTGGTGAATATTTTTGGCGGCATCGTACGTTGCGACCGGGTGGCCCAGGGCGTAATCGATGCTTACCAAAACATAGGTGACATCGACATCCCCATCATCGTACGTCTGCAGGGCACCAATGCGGAGGAAGCCAAAAAGATGATCGATGAGAGCGGGCTTAAAGTCCACTCCGCCATAGCCCTCCAGGAGGCCGCCGATAAGGTGAAAGAGCTGGTCTAAGCACCCTCCTTTTTGATGAGCCGCTCCTCCTCTTCCGCCGCTCGCCCCCTATTGGGCCTGGTATTGGCAGTGGTGGCCCTGCTCATTCTACCACCGCTTTTTCAGGACGGCATGTTCATGGATGGTACCATGTACACGGCCGTGGCGCATAATTTGGCTCAGGGCAAAGGCAGCTTTTGGTACCCTTGGTTTGCCCCCCACTTTCACGGCTTGCCCAGCTTTCACGAGAACCCACCTCTGGGCTACTGGCTTACCTC
>CAJXMS010000210.1 GCA_913056475.1 uncultured Bacteroidota bacterium | reverse complement strand
TGAAGGTGGCATCCAGGGGGTTACCTACCCTGTGGTAGCGGATACCAACAAAACCATTGCGGCCAATTTCGACGTGCTGGGTGGCGATTATTTCTACGACGACGATGAAAATCTCCAGTCTTCCGGCGAAATGGTCGCCTATCGGGGCCTTTTCTTTATCGACCGCGATGGCATCGTACGCCACCAATTGGTAAACGATGATCCCCTGGGGCGCAACGTGGAAGAAACCCTGCGTTATGTTAAAGGCTGGCAATTTTTCGAAGAAAAAGGCCAGGTATGCCCGGCCAACTGGGAGGAAGGCAAAGAAGGTATGAACGCCGACCACTCCGGCGTAGCAGATTACCTCAGCAAAAACTAAAAATCCCCGCTCTTCTTTTTAAGAAGACATTTTACCCCTTAAGCCCCGGCATGGTCCGGGGCTTTTTTTTGCGCTTACGCCTTTGATTGGTCCTGCCGCGAAAAAAGCCCGGAAAGCCCCGCTTCATTCACTCGTGCTCTTATTATCTTTAGGGAACTCCCCAGCCTTAGGCGCGATGGTTAGGGAACCATGGCCCACCGCTTAGATAATAGCCCCGCAAACGCTTGGATAAGCGCCTGGCAGCCCGTTCTGCGCTGGCCCATTTAACAGCAGGGAGCCATAGAGGGACTAAAACCTGGTGAATAATGCTTCCATAAAGCTCCTTACATTGGCCCCCATGGAAATACATCAATACCCCTACGGCCTCGTTGGGAACTGCGCTTTCCTGGGCCTTATCCATAAAGATACCAACATAGCCTGGATGTGCTGGCCGCGCTTTGATAGCTCCTTTGTCTTTGGCAGCCTTATTGCCGGCGAAGAGAAAGGCGGTCGCTTTAGCGTAGACCCGGTAAGTGATGATTTTCATGCAGAACAGACCTACCGGACCAATACCAACGTACTGGAAACCACCATCAGTACCGGAGAGGACGCCTATCGAGTTACGGATTTTGCTCCGCGCTTCCGGCAGAATGACCGCAACTACCGTCCCCTTATGCTGGTGCGTAAGGTAGAACCCCTTAGGGGCCTGCCCCGGGTGCGGGTGTGCTGCGAACCCCGCGGCGAATACGGAGCTCGCAAGCTGCAGCGGGAAAGAGGCAGTAGCCATTTGCGTTTTTACGGCCTGGAAGAAACCATTCGCCTTAGCACCAACGTATCACTTAATCACCTGACTGATAAGCAAAGCTTTGTGCTGGATAAGGCCTATTACATGATCCTTACCTACGGCGTACCCTTAGAAGGACCGCTGGAGAAAACCGCGGAAAGCTTCCTCAACGAGACCACCACCTACTGGCAAAACTGGGTGAAATCCACCAGTATAGGCAAGTATTATCAGGAGGCGGTGATCCGCTCGGCCCTCACCCTCAAAATTTGTCAGTACGAAGATACCGGGGCCATCATCGCTGCTCCCACCACCTCCCTGCCAGAAGTGGAAGGTCACGGACGTAACTGGGATTATCGCTATACCTGGATGCGCGATACTTACTACACGCTCAATGCGTTTAACCACATCGGTCACTTCGAGGAGATGGAGCGCTACTTTCAGTACCTGGCCAATATCCCCATGAAGGAAACCAAGCGCATCCAACCGCTTTACAGTATTACCGGAGAAAGTAGACTCACCGAGCAAACCCTGGAACTTCCCGGTTACCGCCACAATGTGCCCGTTCGGGTAGGCAATGATGCCTACACCCACATCCAAAATGATGTATACGGTCAAATTCTGCTGGCCATTCTACCGCTCTACGTAGATCGCCGTTTCCAGGCCGGTTCCCGCCAGGTGACCGATTACCTGCTGCGTAGTGTTCTGGAAAAAATAGAAGTGACCATCAACGAGGAAGACGCCGGCATCTGGGAGTTCCGGGGCAAGGCCCAATTGCATACCTATACCAATCTTTTTCAGTGGGCGGGCAGCGCCGCCGCCGCCCGGGTGGCAGAGCAAATGGGCTATGGCGATTTAAGCCGGATGGCCAAAGCCCTTCAAAAAAGAGCCGCGGCCAATATTGAAAAAGCCTACGACCCCCATCGCGAGCTGTATACCAACGCTTACCAAAGCCCCGACCTGGATGCCAGCACCCTCCAGCTCATTATGATGGATTATCTACCCCACGAGAGCGAAAAAGCCTTTAAACACCTGCAGGGCCTGGAAAGCCAGCTCAAGGCCGGTGATGCTCTTTTTTACCGCTATATCCATGAAGACGACTTTGGTAAACCGGAGAATACCTTCCTGATTTGCGGCTTTTGGTACGCCGAAGCACTGGCCTGTGTAGGCCGCCTCGATGACGCCGTGCGGGTAATGGACCAGCTCGTAGAGCAAGGCAATCACCTGGGCTTGCTCAGCGAAGACATCCATGCACCCTCCGGATCACAATGGGGCAATTTCCCCCAGGCCTACAGCCACGTAGGGCTGGTCAATGCCGCTTATCGCATCAACAATAAGCTCCACGAACCCAACTTTCTCTGACCCCATACCCTACTCGCTGCGCTTCCTGGCAAAGGGCTCCTTAAAAAATTTGCGGGTTATACCCTTCCGGATGACGAGGGTGAATGGGCCGGTAGCATTCCTGAATGTATTGCATGTCCTTTTTGAAATCACCTGTCGGCGTGAAGACATCGATAATATCGGCCTCCCTGGCGCGGTAATCTAAGGTGCCGAGACTGATGGGCACCTGGGCTTCCCGCGCTATGTGGTAGAAACCCGTGCGCCACTTTTCCACTGCCCGGCGCGTGCCTTCTGCCGGTACCATAAGCACCAAGTCGCGCTCCTTTAGTAAATGAATGGCCTGCTGAGTAAGGTTATTGCGTGGGTTACGACGATTAACACCAATGGCTCCCGTCCAGCGAAAAAAGCCGCCCAGGATACCCCGGGTGTAATCGTCCTTGATGAAGTACTTCAGGTCCAGCCCCATGATCCAGAAGGCCGCCAGCGCGATCGGGAAATCCCAATTGGACGTATGCGGAGCCGCTACCATCACGGAACGGTGCATTTCCGGGCTTACCCGGGCTTTTACTTTCCAGCCCAGCAGGCCCAAAAAAAGACGAGCAATCCATTTTTTCACAAGCGGCTACTTTTCCATTTATTTTTCCACGAAAATACGGGAATGCAAATTTGCCCAACTTTGAACCATGCTCACCAACCAAGACAAAACCCGCTTGGCCCCCACGCCAAGCGGGTTCTTACACCTGGGGAATGTAGCCTCCTTTGTACTGACCTACCTCCTGGCCAAAAACGAGGGCTGGCAGCTTCTCTTGCGTATAGACGACCTGGACCAGGCGCGCTACCGGCCCGCCTATGCGGAAGATATTTTTAAGGTCTTAAGCACCCTGGGATTGGAAGTAGATGAAGGCCCCAGCTCGGTGGCCGAACTGGAGCTGGAATGGAGCCAGCGCCACCGCCTAAACCTCTACCAAGATGCGCTGGCCCAACTGGTGGAAGCACAGGCGGTTTTTGCCTGTCACTGCAGCCGTAAAGAGGTACGGGGCGCCCAAAGACTAGCTAAAGCCGGCTACCCCGGTACCTGCCGGGAAGCCCGGCACCCTTTAGCACCTGGTGTATCCTGGCGTTTAAAAACTACCCACACAGCCCTAAAGCTTCCTTCGGACTTTGCCAAAGCCCCTAAGACGCCCTTTCCCACAGCACTCCAGGACTTTGTAATTAAAAGAAAGGATGATCAGGAATGAAACACGAGACTATGGAATTTAAGGATGGTAAGTTAAGATTAATTGATCAAAGAAAATTACCAGGAGAAATTGATTATTATGTAGCTGAAAATTATCGTGATGTAGAATTTGCTATTTCAGATATGGTTGTAAGGGGAGCTCCTGCTATTGGTGCTACAGGTGCTTATGGAGTATATCTTGCTGCTGAAGAATTTAAAGATGAATCTAAAGAAGAATTTATGAAAAAATTGAAAGAAGCAAATCAGGAATTAGCCAAGGCTCGTCCCACTGCTGTAAATCTAACCTGGGCCATAAAAAACATTGAAAAGCTTATTGAAAAAAATAAAAGTTTAAGTACAGAAAGAATCACTGAGATTATTTTCAAAGTAGCAGAAAAAATTGCAAAAGAAGATGTAGAAATAAATAAGAAAATGGCTCACAATGGCAATACAGTAGTTGTTCCCCAGGGAGCTAGAATTTTGACTCACTGTAATACTGGAGCTCTGGCTACTGTTGGCTATGGAACTGCCCTGGGAGTGATTCGTGAAGCTCACAGGAGAGGAAAAAATATCAAAGTATATGCAGATGAAACTAGACCCAGACTTCAGGGGGCAAGACTTACTGCTTTTGAATTGGTAGAAGAGAATATCCCGGCCACTTTAATAGCAGATAGT
>CAJXMS010000209.1 GCA_913056475.1 uncultured Bacteroidota bacterium | reverse complement strand
GTCAACGAGTCGGTATGTTTAGCGGCGGGAGTCCTACTCTCCGCTCTGCAATACGCCGGATTGGCCAGTTTAACCCATACTCCCAGCCCGATGGATTTTTTGACCCGGGAGCTCAACCGGCCGGCCCATGAAAAACCCTTTCTCCTCATCCCCACCGGCTACCCCCGGGAAGATGCCCTTGTGCCTAATTTGGCAAGGAAACCCCTAGAAGAGATGCGCAAGATTATTGAGTAAGCACCGCAAATTAAACTACTTTAGCGCACCACAAATCAAACTATTAAAAATTTGGGCGCTCAATATAACTCCTGGAAGCGCAGGCTGAATTCCTATCGCCAGCCTTTGCTGGCCTTATTCTTTGCCCTCTGTAGCTTCTTGGGGGCCAATTATTATCACTACGGGATGTGGAATCATTTTTTCACCCTTCCCTGGCTATACGATTGGGCGCAGCCTGAGCTTTTTCCGCACGACTTGCTGGTGGGGCAGGGCCAAGCCGTGACCAGCTTCTTTTATCCGCTTTTGCTTACCTGCCATCAGCTTACGGGCTTGGCCTGGCCCGTTCTGTTTCTGATATTTTACCTGCTTAGCCTTACCGCTTTGTTCTGGGCGCTGCAGCGCCTCGGCCATTTGCTCTTTGGCCAGGACCGCGCCGGCCTCATGGTCATGGTAGCCGCTTCGCTTGCTTACCCCGTTATTGCCGATATTTTCCTCTGGGACAGCCTGCTCATGGAGCGCGTTCTGGCGTTGCCCCTACTCCTATGGAGCCTTTACGCAGCCCACCGGGCGCACTACCGTGCCATGGGCCTCCTTCAGGGCCTGGCTTTTGCCTTGCATCCCCTATCCGCTACCTTTTTTACCCTGGGCAGCGGTATTGCCCTGCTTCTGAGCCACGGTTGGCGTCCCCGCTTACTTCAGGCCGCGGGCCTATTTTTGATCCTGGCCCTTCCGGTGGTATACTTTCAAAGCCAGGCCTCTCAAGATCCGCTCCTGGCCGTAAGCGCCGAGTGGCTTAGCGTCATGAAGCTGCGCAATGCCCATCATGCCTTCCCTTCCGCTTACCCCCTGGACCAGTGGCTCAAGTCCGCGGCGCTGCTGCTGGCATATTTCCCTCTGGTTCATTTGAGTGGGCTCCGGCCTGCGCAGCGGCGCTATTTTCACGGTTTCGCCGGCGTGATCCTCCTCTTCTTGTTGGTGGGCTACCTCTTTACCATGGTGTGGCCGGTAAAGCTGGTTATCGTCTTCCAATTTTTCCGCTCTTTCAAATTCCTTCATTTTCTCTTCATTATCCTCTGGGGAGGGCTTATCGCCACGCGGCCACGACCCATAATCATCCTTTTGGGGCTCGCCCTGGCTTTGCAGTTTTTTTACGGCGCCTGGAGTAAAACGGGGGCTGCGCTCTTTTTGCTCACCACGGTAGCCTTTGCCGCCCGGTGGCTCTCCCAAAAACGCTTGTATCTCGTGGCCGCAGGAGCTTACCTTCTCGTAAGCCTCGGGGCGCTCTTTTTGCGGGGTTTCCCAAATTGGGACCGGGGCAGTCAGCCGGAAAGTTGGTACGCCGCGCAGCACTGGGTGCGGGAACACACTCCCCAGAGCAGTCTTATCATCACTCCCCCGCAAACTCCCGGGTTTCGGGTAGAAAGCCGGCGAAGCGTTTACGTATCCTGGTTTGAGGGCACCCGCAGCTTTTTCAACGAAGCCTACGCTACCCACTGGTGGCAGCGCCTTCAGTCTTTAGGCACTACCCACCCCCGGAGTCTTCCTCAGCAGTACCGCCAAAACACCGCCGCCGATTTCCGCCGGGTAGCTCAGCCCCATACCGCCCAGCATGAGGCCATCTACGTGCTCACCTACCGGCAGCACCGGTTAGCGCTACCTTCGGTATACCAAAACCAAGACTGGGCGCTTTACCGCCTCCCTTAGCCGGCCTGCCGGCCAAATGTGAAGTTACACGGCTGGCACATTGCTCCATGGAACTGGCATTCAGGCCAACTGGTAGCGCATACCTGGGGGCAATAAGATTATCTGCTTTCGATAGGGATTTTTTTAACCTTCCCTCCTTTGGACGCTCGCTTGGCTATTTTTTCCTGGACCTGCACCAAGCCCTGCGATGTTGTGGCCCGGGTATCTTTTTAGGGCGATGCTTTCCGAGACACCGGGAAGCCCATCAAGGCCTAAAACAGCCCCTTGCTAAGGCCCTTTTTTGAGGATCAATGTCTTATTTCAATAAAATTAGGAAAGCCTAAAAATAAAGTTATACATTTATTAAAAAATAATTAGTTTTGCCTGCTAAACGGAAAGCCGCCGCCATATGCCCAGCTTAAGTGAAGAAAACTACCTCAAAGCCATCCTTTTTCTCAGCGGTCAGACCCAGGCCGCGGTGAGTACCAATGAGCTGGCGGCACGCCTGGATGCCAAAGCGGCCAGCGTTACCGAGATGCTCCGCCGGCTCTCCGAAAAGAAATGGGTGGAATACCGCCCCTACAAAGGCGTGTACCTCAGTCCGGCCGGGCAGGATCTGGCCGCTAAAGTGCTCCGGAAGCACCGCCTGTGGGAAACGTTTTTGGTGGAGAAGCTACACTTTGGCTGGGAAGAAGTGCACGAGGTAGCGGAGCAGCTGGAGCACATCAGTAGCCCCAAGCTTACCGACCGGCTATCCGCCTTCCTGGGCCATCCCGAATACGATCCCCACGGGGACCCCATTCCCGATCCCAACGGGGTGTTCCCCAAGAGACCTAAGCGCACCCTCAGCGAAGTACCCGCCGGGCAAAAGGTGCTGGTGCAAGGCGTGCGCGACGGGGATAGCGACTTTCTGCGGTACGTACGCCAACTGGGTATCGCCCTGGGAGATGAATTAGAAGTGGAGGCGGTCCAGCCTTTTGACCAGTCGCAGCAGGTACGCCACGGCGAGCGCCTGCTTACCCTTAGCGCCATCGCCGCGGCCAATATTTACGTGCTTTAAATGATGTTACTTACCTTATGAAAAAACACCTTTTCAAAGTTTTCAGTCTATTCCTGGCCTGTTCCACATTTGGCCTCCAGGCCCAAACCATCTATACCGACCGGCCCGACCAAACGGAGGGGCCCCGGGCGGTGCCCCAGGGCAGCTTTCAGCTGGAAAGCGGTATTCTCTGGGAGCAGCGGGGAACGCAGGATCAAGAGAGCTGGGCGCTGCCCAATACGCTTTTCCGGGTGGGGCTCAACCGCTGGCTGGAACTCCGGCTCGTGCCCGAGCTGCGCTATTCACCCACTGCGGGCCGAGCGGGCGATTTTCGTTTTTCGGACCTTCAGGTAGGCGCCAAGGCTACTTTTTTAAACCGGGAAAAAATCAAGATAGGGCTGCTGGAGCACCTCTTTGTGCCTACCCGCTTGCGCCGGGGGCAGCAGCGGGCCCTGGCCATGTCGCACCGCCTGGCGGTGAGCCACAGTGGTGGGGGTCCCTGGTCGCTTAGCTACAATCTGGGCTATCAGCACGGAGCCTTGCTGGGGCCTGATGCCTTTTTGTACACCATGTCAGCTGGCTACGGGCTGTCCGAAAAGTTGGGGCTTTTTTTGGAGGGCTACGGGCAGGCTCCGCGCGGAGAGATGGCCCGTTTTAGTGCGGATGCAGGGCTTACCTACCTGCTGCATCCACGCTTGCAGCTGGATTACCTTTTTGGTTTTGGGCTCAATCACCCCATGCAGTTTAGTTCCATCGGTATAAGCTGGCGCACCCCATGATTAATGCCCATTACAGCCCCTGGATTAAGATATTTCTGGCGCTGGCGCTGGGGGTGCTGGTGGGGTGCCAGCCCACGCAGAAGCCGGGCTTTCAAGTGGTGGCCACCACGGGCATGCTGGGCGATGCGGCGCAAGTGCTGCTGGAAGGAGTAGACAGCGTCTCCGTAAAAGTGCTGATGGGGCCGGGCGTAGATCCGCACCTATACCGGGCTACTCAAGGGGACATTGAGGCCCTGGCCCGGGCGGATGTAATCCTCTATAACGGGCTTCACCTGGAGGGAAAGATGCAGGACGTTTTTGACCGCCTGCAGGATCGCTCCGTCATTGTGGCGGCCCAGGCTCTCCCGGAAGAAGCCCTTCTCAATGCCACGGAATACCAAAATGCCCATGATCCGCACATCTGGTTTGATCCGGTTTTGTGGGAACAGGTGATCGGTCATGTGGCGGCTCAGTTGGCGGCCTTGCGGCCCGCAGAATCGCAACGGATAAAGGCAAATAGGCGGCGCTACCGAGCCCAGATCCGCAAAGCCCACGCCTGGGCACAGCGCCAAATGGAAGCCATCCCGCCCAAACAGCGGGTTATGATCACGGCCCACGATGCGTTTAAGTACCTGGGCCAGCGCTACCAGATGGAGGTGCGGGGCCTGCAGGGCAT
>CAJXMS010000208.1 GCA_913056475.1 uncultured Bacteroidota bacterium | reverse complement strand
CTCTACAAAGCCTACAGCCGGCTGCGCGATAATACCCGCAATGGCCTGGCGGTGGTAGCGGTACAGCGTGGCGCCTCCGGCGGATCGTACTTTACCATCCCTCCTCAGCGCCAGCTAGAAATAGCTACCCGAAAAAAGATCATCACCGATGAGCACAGCGGACGAATCCTGGTAGACCCCGAGCTGGCTAAGGAAGAAGAAGATAAACTGGAAAAGCTCTTTTCCAAGGTTAAGCAGTAAGACCTGCTTTCATGGTTGCCCCTTCTACATCTTATCGCCCACGGGCTTTGCTACAAATTTTAAAAGAGGGGTTCCTACCCCTCTTTTTTTGTGGCACCCTCCTATCGGGTTCAGCGGCTTCCGCCCAGCACGTGGACTTCAATGCCCGCATGGAAAAAGCCCTCCAAGACATCGTCCACCTTCGATACGGGGCGCTCCACCAAAAGCTCCGCCAGGAACGCAAAAAACACCCGCAAAACCGGGCCGCAGATTATTTAGAAGCGGCCTCTATCTGCATTGCCCTCTTTGTAAACGAACGGGTAGAAGGCTTTACCCAAGAGGAACCCCGGCTGGAAACCCTGCTTGAAAGACTGGAAACCGTGCCGGAAAAAGACCCCTACCAAAAACTACTTCGGGGCGAAATTATGCTGGGTACGGCCATCCTCCAGGGCAAGTATGGCCATACCTGGGCGGCAGCCTGGCGCTTTTCTAAAGCCTACAAGCTTCTTAAAACCAACTACGAGCGCTTCCCCGAATTTGCCCCTAATTACCTCCCCTGGGGCGTGCTGATGACGGCCATCGGCTCTCTCCCGGAAAGTTACCAGGTAATAGCCGGCCTTCTGGGCTTTGCGGGCGACGTGGATAGTGGCCTGGCATTGATACGCCAAGGCTACTACCAGTGCCAAAATACCGCCCGGTGGCGGTTTTATAAAGGATACCATGGCTTTGTGTACGCCTTCGTTTACCAGCAGCTCGAAATTAAGCCCGCCCCTACGCTCCCCCAACTGGGACTGCCGGTAGCCAGCAGTAGCTTTTTTATTTACCTCCATGCCCAGGAACTGCTGGATCAGGGAAAAGCGACAAAAGCCTACATCCTACTTCAAAAAAGGCCCCAGGGAGAGGGCTTGCTGCCCTTTCCCTTTCTGCACTACCTGACGGGAAAAGTAGCCCTCTCGGTGGCGCCCGAAAAGGCCGGCCCTCATTTCCATCGCTTCTTACGAGAGTCGGAAAACGACATTTACCGCAACAGCAGCCAGCGATTTCTGGCCTGGTATCACCTGCTCCGGAGAGAAAAAGACAGTGTGGCATATTGGCGCGAGCGCCTCCTGCAGGCCCCACCCGGCGCTTCTGGGGCCGACGAGCAGGCGCGGCGGGAAGCGCGGCTGGGCTGGAATCCCACCCTGGTACGAGCCCGCCTGGCCTATGATGGCGGTCGCTACCACGAAGCCTTACACCTCCTCAAAAATGACCCTCCCGCCCACCTGGCCAACTGGGCCAGGCTGGAATGGCACTACCGCCAAGGCCGCGCCTACCAGGCCCTACACGCCTACCAAAAGGCGCAAAAACATTATCAACGCGGGCTGAGGTACCCCCCCACAGAAAACAGCTACGCATTAGGCAATAGTACTTTACAGCTTGGAAACCTGGCCTTAAAGGCTCAAGATACCAGCACAGCCCGCCAGTGGTATCAGCGCTGCCTAAATTATACCGACTACCCCTTCTACGAAGGCATTCATCAAAAAGCCAAAGCACGCCTAAGCGGCCTCTAAGCAGATCGCCGGACTTGGGGACAAGGCTCTCTTTCGGGGCACAAGTGTTCAAGGCCGGACAGGACTCATTTGGCCGGCAGGCCTAAAACCAAGGCCCGCCTCCACGCTACCCCCCTTAGATTTACTATTTTCACCGCCTCAAAATCCGCTCATGGAATCACTGCTTACCATTACCTGGGACGCCGGCCGGGGGCTGGACCTGGGCTTTTTTACCCTGCGGTATTATAGCCTTCTATTTGCGGGAGGCTTCGTGCTGGGCTATCTTATCATGCGCCGCATCTTTGAGCGGGAGGGCATTCCCGAGGCCAAGCTGGATACCCTACTTACTTACGTAGTAATAGCCACCGTTTTGGGGGCGCGGCTGGGGCATGTCTTTTTTTATCAGTGGGACTACTATTCCCAGCATTTGGCCGAAATTCCCAAGGTATGGGAAGGAGGGCTGGCCAGCCACGGCGCAGCCATCGGGATCATTATAGCCATTATCATTTACTGCCGGCGGGTGCTGCACAAGCCCGTCCTCTGGATGCTAGACCGGCTGGTGATCACCGTAGCCCTGGCCGGCTGCCTCATCCGGCTGGGAAATTTTGCCAATAGCGAAATTTATGGCCAAATGGCCAATGCCCAGTGGGAGACGGTTTTTACCAACCCGGTACGGGAACGTATCATGGCGGTTTACGGCCGCTACCTGGAAGGGATAGAATTCCGGGAAACGGACCGCAAGGAAGTAGCGGACAGCCTCATTCACCCCATCTACGAGGTAGAATTGCAATTTGCCCAGGGAGTGCAAAAAGACGTGGCCCAGAAACTGGTCAGCCGCCGGATAAGCCCCTACCTGGCGGGCTTAAGTAAGGAAAACACCAATTTTTTAATTCCGCCTCAAGAACTCAATTGGCAAATAGATCAGGCGGGCGTAGCCGTGGTGGAAGGCCTGGGCATACCCCGCCGGCCTACGCAGCTCTACGAGGCTCTTGCCTATCTACTGATCTTCTTTATTCTGGCTCGGCTTTACCTCCTGGCCCCGGTCCGCTTGCGCCACGGCTTACTATTTGGCTTGTTTCTGATCCTGGTCTTCGGCTTCCGCTTCTTCATCGAGTTTTATAAAGAAAATCAAGTAAGTGCTGAACAGGGCGACCTCCTCAATATAGGCCAGAAGCTGAGTATTCCGCTGGTGGTACTGGGCATCTTCTTCTCCCTGCGCAAGCTAAACAATCCCGAAAATGAATAAGAAAACCCGCCGTATAGTTGCCTTGCTCCTGCTGGTGGCGCTGGCCATCTGGCTGGTGGCCCGCCTGGGTCCCGCTACTTGGAACGGCAGCTCCCAACCCAGAAAAAGCCCCGCCGCAGAGCCTGTAGAGCCCCAATTTACCAAAGAAGGCGAGCTCTTTCTGCTGCACGCGGAACGGCCCGACACCCTGGTAATGCTGGATATCGAAATAGCTGAGCGCCCCGATGAGATCCAGTACGGCATGATGTACCGCCGCAGTATTCCCCCCAAAACGGGCATGCTCTTTCTGATGCCCAGCGAACGGAGGCAATCTTTCTACATGAAAAACACCTACGTGCCGCTGGACATTATCTACATCAATGATGAGCAAAAGGTGGTAAGTATCCAAAAAAATGCCCAACCCCTTAAAGAAAAAAGTCTTCCCAGCAAAGGGCCCGCTTCCCGAGTACTGGAAGTAAAAGCAGGCTTTAGTGAACAATACGGGATAGAGCCCGGAACCCGCGTGCGCTGGCGCCGCGGCGCCTAAAGCGTCTCCCCCTGAAACGCCCGCCCCATGGAATCATCTAAGCGTAAGCAATTTGGCTGGGCCTTTTACGATTGGGCCAACTCCGTGTACTCGCTGGTCATCAGCACGGCTATATTTCCCATCTACTTTAGCGAAGTAACACCCGATAAAGTCTGGTTTTGGGGGCAGCAGCTCTCCGCGGCCTCGCTCTACAGTTATAGCCTCACCACCGCCTTTGTCCTGGTGGTCTTTTTATCGCCCCTGCTCAGTGGCATAGCCGATTATAACGGCCGGAAAAAAGACTTCCTGCAGGGCTTCTGCTACCTGGGAGCCGCCGCCTGCTCAGGGCTGTTTTTCTTCCACGGCGAAAACATTGTCCTGGGCCTCCTCCTCAGCATTCTGGCCAGTGTAGGCTTTTGGGGCTCCATCGTGTTTTACAATGCCTTCTTACCGGAAATAGCTCCGCCCGAAAAGCAAGATAGCCTCAGCGCGCGGGGCTTTTCCCTGGGATACCTGGGCTCGGCTATCTTACTGCTTTTCAATTTGGTCACCATCAGCAATCCCCAGCTGCTGGGCCTGGCCGATGCCGGTGCCGCCTCCCGGCTCAGCTTCCTGCTGGTAGGCCTCTGGTGGGCGGGTTTTGCCCAGGTTACCTTTCGGCGCCTCCCGCGTAATGTCCATCACCGTAAGCCTGGTGAGCGCTACATCTGGAATGGATTTCGGGAACTGGCCGGCGTATTTCGCCAGCTAGGAACGCTGCCCCATACCCGCCGTTTTTTGTACAGCTTTTTTGCCTTCAGTGTAGGGGTACAAACCGTCATTCTTCTGGCCAGCATATTTGGCGAACAGGAACTAGGCCTGGCCAGCGACAAGCTC
>CAJXMS010000207.1 GCA_913056475.1 uncultured Bacteroidota bacterium | reverse complement strand
GAATCGGAAAAGCCACCGCCGGGGAATTAGCCCGCATGGGGGCTTCGGTTGCCCTACTGGACCGCAGAGAGGAAAAGCTCAAGAAGATAAGAAATGAACTGCAGCGGCAGGGCCAGCAGCAGCATCACTACTGCCTAGTGGATTATGAAGACCCCGTGAATTTAGAAAACAAAGTGAGTGCGCATCTGCGCCAGCATGGCCCCGTTCATATCCTGGTTAATAATACGGGGGGGCCGCCGCCCGGACCGGCCCATCTGGCTGAAGAAGAAGAATACCTCAGCGCTTTTCGTCAGCACCTTATTGTAAACCAGGTATTGGTGCGCCTCTGCCGGGAAGGCATGACCCAGGCGGGCTACGGAAGAATCGTGAACGTAATCTCTACTTCCGTAAAAGCCCCCCTGCCCAACCTGGGTGTGAGCAATACCGTCCGCGGGGCTGTGGCCAATTGGGCTAAAACCTTGGCCACGGAACTGGGACCTCAGGGCATCACCGTCAATAACGTGCTGCCGGGAGCCACCGAAACCGAACGGCTAGAAGGCATCATAGCGAATAAAGCCCAAAAAACGGGCGTAGATAAAAAAACGGCTGCCCAACAAATGACCGAGCAAATCCCCCTGCGGCGCTTTGCCAAGCCCGAAGAGCTGGCCCAGGCCATCGCTTTCCTGGCCTCGCCCGCTGCCGCCTACATAAGCGGCATCAATGTGCCGGTAGACGGCGGCCGTACACCCGTTCTATAACGGGAAGCGACGGCTTACGGTCCGTATCGCCCCTTTCGTAATAACCCCAAAATACCCACCGTTTATGATCACCCTCCAGAACTTCATCGGCGGCAAGATGTGCCCTCCTCAAAGGGGCCGTTATTTGGACAATTACGAACCGGCCAAAGGCCAGATATACGGACAGCTTCCCGATAGCGATGCCTCGGATGTAGAGGCTGCCATCGCAGCAGCCCAAAAGGCCGCACCAGCCTGGGGCAAACTTTCTACGCAGGAGCGCAGCCGCTATCTTATGAAGGTATCAGAGCGCATTCAAGAACGCCTGGAAGAACTGGCCCAGGCAGAAAGCCGCGATAATGGCAAACCGGTAAAACTGGCCCGGTCCGTAGACATCCCCAGGGCGCGAGACAACTTCGCCTTTTTTGCTACCGCCATACTACATCAAGAAGACGCTTTTCACGCCATGGGAGAGCATGGTTTTAATTATACCCTACGGCAACCGCTGGGAACGGTAGCCTGCATTTCGCCCTGGAATTTGCCCCTCTATCTCTTTACCTGGAAAATATGCCCCGCCCTGGCCGCGGGCAATGCCGTGGTGGCCAAGCCCTCCGAAGTAAGCCCTTACACGGCTTATCTGCTCGGCGAAATATGCCAGGAAGTAGGCTTCCCGGCGGGTGTGCTCAACATAGTCCACGGCCGGGGCTCAAAAGTGGGGGAAGCGCTGGTAAAGCATACCGCCATCAAAGCCATATCCTTTACCGGGGGCACCCAGACCGGGGCCCGCATCGCGGAACTGGCCGCTCCGCAGTTTAAAAAGCTGTCCCTTGAGCTGGGGGGGAAGAATCCCAACCTCATCTTTGCCGATTGCGACCTGGAAAGAGCCATCAGCGTAAGTGCCCGCGCCTCCTTTGCCAACCAAGGGCAAATATGCCTCTGCGGGAGCCGAATCCTGATTGAAGCCTCCATTTACGAAGAATTCAAAAAAGGCTTCTTAGAAAAAGTGGCCCAGCTCACCGTAGGCCCGCCCCACCAGGAAGAGGTGCAAATGGGCGCCCTGGTATCGGCTGCCCACCGGGACAAAGTCTTACAATACATAGACCTGGCCCGGCAGGAAGGCGGCACGGTACTCTGCGGCGGCCATGCCCTCCCCCAGCCAGCGCCCTATGACCAGGGCTATTACCTGGCCCCTACCGTGATCGAAGACCTTCCCCAGGCCTGCCGCACCAATAGCGAAGAGATCTTTGGCCCAGTGGTAACGCTCCAACCTTTCTCTTCCGAGGAAGAAGCCTTAGCTAAAGCCAATGC
The DNA here is from genome assembly GCA_913056475.1 of uncultured Bacteroidota bacterium. GTDB lineage: Bacteria > Bacteroidota > Bacteroidia > Flavobacteriales > Schleiferiaceae > CAJXMS01. The sequence goes on along the minus strand of CAJXMS010000207.1, from coordinate 2,355 downwards.
TACCGAATATGGTTTGGCGGCTACGGTTTTCACCCAGGATGTAAACCGCGCCCACCGGGTAGCGGCCCACTTGCAGAGCGGCATCGTATGGATCAATGACTGGCTGGTGCGCGATCTTCGTACGCCGTTTGGTGGGATGAAGAACAGTGGTGTGGGCCGAGAAGGCGGTTTCGAAGCCCTGCATTTCTTCACCGAAGCCAAGAACGTGTGCTTAACGGTTTCTTAAGAAAGCCGGGGTAGATTAATATTGCTCTGGTTATCAATACTTAAAACCACTATTTAAAAAATTTCTAAATAGCTTGGTCACTTGAAGGGCGGCTTATAGTTTTGCCGCGTCTATTTGTTTTTAACAGGTCTAAATAAACTTAAATATGCGCCTACTCCGCAAAACACTCCCCTTCGCTCTATTATTAATGGCCCTGGCCGCTTGTGAAGACGAAAACAAGGAGCCCTCCAACCAGCTGGATGTTCCCGCCTCTTATCAGTTTGAACGTCAAGGCAGCTCCACGGTGGCTTTTCCCGGGCAAACCACCCGCCTCAAAATGGCCATGGAGCTGGCCAACGGCATGCTGGATTTCAGCAAAGACTCCACCACACTCCTGGCTCAATACGCCAACCAGGGCCCTAATGGCGGGGACGTGAGCCCCTTCAGCGAAGCGGCCCTTAACAACAGCGAAAAAAGCCTGCAAAGGAAAACCGCCGCATCGGCCCTCTACTTTGCCAGCAACGCTACCGAAGCCGCGGCTATCCGCAACGATTTCCGTAGTTGGATCTCTGCTCAGACCAAGACCGTTTTTCCCGCCCAAAACCAGGCAGCTGGGCCCGGCCAGCCAGGCCAAATTGCCGATGGTACCAGCGTGCGCTACGTGAACGCCAAAGGGCTGGAATACGACCAAATGCTGGCCAAAAGCCTCATTGGTGCCCTCATGGCAGACCAAGCCATCAATAATTACCTCACGCCTGCCGTGCTGGATGCCGGCGCTAATCGGGCTGATAATGATGCTGGTACCACGGTGGCTGGTTCCGCTTACACTACCATGGAGCATAAATGGGACGAAGCCTATGGCTACGTCTTTGGCCTGGCACCCAACCCCGCCGAGCCCCTGGCTACCCTGGGTAATGACGATGATTTCCTAAATGAGTATCTCTATAAAGTAGACCAGAAACCTGCCTTCCAGGGGATAGCCCAGAAGGTCTTTGATGCCTTCAAGCGGGGCCGTGCCGCCATCGTAGCCGGCCAATACGGGGAGCGCGATGCCCAGGCCGCTATCATCCAGCGAGAAATCTCCCGCCTGATCGCCATCATGGCCGTTCACTATCTCAACACCGGCGCCGAAGCGCTTCGCAATAACGAACAAGGCACTGTCTTTCATCAATTATCCGAAGCGATGGGTTTCCTCTACAGCCTCCGCTTTACCCACGATCCCAGCAATAATGCCCCCTATTTTAGCCGCTCGGAAGTGGATGCCCTGCTCGCGCAAACCTATCCTGAGCAAGGGGGCTTTTGGAACCTTCAGGCCAGTGATTTAGAAGCCCTCGCCCAGCAAATCGCTGAGCGCTTCGATTTTGATCCCAATAAGGCATAAAGCCTTCTTATCCCTAATGGGTCCTGGCCCTTTTCCCCGGGGCCAGGCCTTTTAAAACTACTTGCAAATTATTAAGCTTTAAAGTATGACACTCCTCCGTCGATTTCCCTTAGCCCTTCTTTTTCTCACCCTCGCCTGGGGCTGTGAGGAAAATGCAGGGCCTGCCCCGGCTAAAGGCGACTCCGTAGATCGCGCTGCGCTTCTTCAATTTTGGGCGGCCGACATTATCGAACCTCGCTACCAAGCCTATAATCAAGCGGTAAACCAATTAGAACAAAGCGCGCAGGCCTTTGTAGAACAGCCCGGTATCACCAAATACCAAAAGTTGTATGACCGCTACCGTACCGCTTACCTCCGCTGGCAGGCCGTAGCACCCCTCCCTACGCCCGCAGCAGAGGCTTTAGGCCTCGCTAATTATACCAATGTGTATCCGGTAGATACCGCCCAGATAGAAACCCATATCCGGGAAGCCAATATCGACCTCAGCCTGCCCTCCACATTTGACGAGCAAGGATTTCCCGCCCTGGATTACCTCCTTGCTGGTCCAGGCAGCCCACAAACTACCCTCCGCCGCTTCCAGGATAATCCCGCCCGGGGCCAGTATCTTCTGCGCCTTACCGGCCGCCTCGCCAACTTGAGCCAGCAAGTAATGGAACAATGGGACCAGGGCGGACGCAGCAACTTTATAGCGGCAGACGGCGCCTCTGCCACGGCATCGGTAAATCAGCTGGTAAACGACTACATCTACTACTACGAACGGAAACTACGC
>CAJXMS010000206.1 GCA_913056475.1 uncultured Bacteroidota bacterium | reverse complement strand
AACGAAAGGGCCGCCGCCGAAGAAGGGGCAAGGACGAAGAAAAAGCCATCAGTTACGCAGATCTCCGCTGGAGTACCCCCGTTCCGGTAGACGAAGAAGAACTCATCAACACCGAGGAGCACGAAGGGGTGGCCGCCTACGACAGCCGAAAAGACAAGCTCTTTTTTCCCCGCTGTAAGCAGGAAAAGAACAAGCAGCTGGGCTGTGAAATTTATCGCACCGAAAAACAGGGGCGAAGCTGGCGAGAGCCGGAAAAGCAGATCATCGGTACCGATACCATGGCCAATGTGGGCCACCCCAGCTTATCCCCAGATGATAAGTACCTCTATTTCGTAAGTGATGATTTTAACACCAGCGGGAAGCACGATATTTTCTTGACCACCTACGACCGGCGCGAGAAGCGCTGGAAAAAGCCTACTAACCTGGGCACTATCGTGAATACCCCCAATGAGGAGTACTTTCCCGTGGTGCACGGGGATGGATATCTCTACTTTGCTTCCAATGGCCATGGGGGAATGGGAGGCCTGGATGTATTCCGCGTAAAACTCAATGACCAGGGGCTCCCCGAGGGCGAAGTGGAGAATATGAAGTACCCCATTAACTCCTCGAAAGACGATTTTGCGCTTAATTGGAAGCCCGGGAAAAAAACCCAGCAAGGCTTCGTATCCAGTAACCGGGACGGCGGCGAAGGGGGGGATGATATCTACTCCGTATACCGCACTCCCTTGATCTTCAATATTGAAGGTGTAGTGACGGACGATAAAACCGGCAAAACCATCCCCAATGCCGAAGTGGTGCTGGACGGCAGTGATGGCACCAGCCTCACGGTAACAGCCGATGCAGACGGTTACTACATCTTTGATGATACCAAACTGGAAAAGGGTAATACCTACAAGCTTAGCTTTAAGGCCGATCAGTACCTCACCGGTACTTCCGACGCCTCCACCGTGGGCGTCCCGCTGAGTAGTTTTGATTACGTGCCTTCCGCCAAATACTTCATCAACCGGATTAAAGTCAACAAATCCCTGGATCCCATCGAAGAACCCATCGTACTGCCCAATGTGTTCTTTGACCTGGGGAAATGGGACCTTCGTCCGGAAGCCATGCAGGCACTGGATTCGGTGGTAGCCATCTTGCGCAACAATCCGCAAATCGTTATCGAAATGCGCTCTCACACCGACTACCGCGATGACGAACGAAGCAATTTACGCCTCTCCCAAAAGCGGGCGGATACCACCGTTTCCTACTTGATCAGCAAAGGGATTAATTCCAAGCGACTGGTAGCCAAGGGTATGGGTGAAAGCGACCCCTTCACCATTCCGGAAAATTACAGCGGCTACGGCGAAGAGTCTCTCCCTACGGGCGTTACCCTGACCGAACGATATATTAAAACCCTCTCCCCCGAAAAGCAGGAAATAGCCAACCAAATTAACCGGCGGACCGATTTTAAAGTGCTCAGAGACGATTTCGTTCCTGTCGACGCCGCCCCGGATACCACCGTAGCGCCCGATGCGCAGGACATTATTTCCAAAAAGCGGGAAGAGGCCATGAAGCCGGGCAAAATTTACGTGCTGAAACGCCCCATGAGCTTTGGGCGAATTGCCAACCAATTTGACCTCAATATTCGGGAGCTGAAAGACCTCAACGGAGGCCTCCGTGGCGTACGGCCTTTTGCCGGATTGCAGCTTAAAGTGGAAAAGGATGGCAACTATGCCCAGTGGGATAAAAGCCATTATCAAATCCGCCGCCGCGGGGCCGACTGGCGCTCCCTGGAGAAAAAAACCGGGGTAGACCGCAAAAAGCTCGAAGAGCTTAACCCCGATGTAGATGAGGACATGCTCAAGCCGGGCTTTTACGTAAGAACCAAACCCAAGAAAGGAGAGGGAAGTAAGCAGAATAAGGATTAAACCTCAACGACTTGCTCAATCAGCGCCTCGTGGGTTCTCCTCACGGGGCGTTGCTGTATTTTTGCCCCTATGAAAAAGGCTTCTTCCAAATACGCACAACGGGGCGTATCCGCGCAGAAAGAAGATGTGCACGCGGCCATCCAAAACATGGATAAAGGCTTGTACCCCAAAGCGTTCTGCAAAATAATCCCCGACTTATTGAGCGGAGACGCCAACCAATGCCTGGTTATGCACGCCGATGGGGCGGGTACCAAATCCGCCCTGGCCTATCTCTACTGGCGCGAAACCGGCGACCTGGACGTATGGAAAGGTATTGCCCAGGACGCCCTGGTAATGAATCTGGACGATCTCCTCTGTGTGGGAGCTACCGAAGTTCCCATCCTCCTGAGCAGCACCATAGGGCGCAATAAGAACCTGATCCCCGGAGCAGTAATACAGGCCCTGATCGAGGGCACCCAGGAGCTGATGGAAGAGCTGAGGCCCTGGGGCGTGGAGCTTTATCACACCGGGGGAGAAACAGCTGATGTGGGCGACCTGGTGCGGACCGTCATTGTGGACAGTACCGTTACGGCCCGCCTGCCCCGCCACAAGGTTATTGACAATGCGCATATTGCGCCTGGACAGGTCATCGTGGGCCTTTCTTCCACCGGGCAGGCTCGCTACGAAAACGGATACAATGGCGGTATGGGCAGCAATGGCCTTACCTCCGCCCGCCACGACGTCTTGCACAAGGTGCTGGCAGAGAAATATCCGGAATCTTTTGACCCTCAGCTTCCCGCCGAGCTCGTCTATGCCGGAAGCAAGCAGCTACAAGATCCCGTGGAAGGTACACCGCTGGACGTAGGGCGCCTTATCCTTTCTCCCACGCGTACCTACGCCCCTTTGATCACCGCCATGCTCCGGGAGCACCGGCCGGCCATTCATGGGATGGTCCACTGCAGCGGGGGCGCCCAGACCAAGGTCCTTCACTTTTTGGATCAATACCGCGTGGTAAAAGACCAGCTCTTCCCCACGCCCCCCCTCTTTAAAATGATCCAGGAGGAGAGCGGCACCTCCTGGGAGGAGATGTACCAGGTTTTTAACATGGGCCACCGGATGGAGCTCTACTGCGAAGAAGAAATAGCCCCGGCCCTTATTCAAATAAGCCAAGATATGGGCGTAGAAGCCCAGATCGTGGGGCATGTAGAAGAGAGCCCCCAGCCAGAAGTGGTCATAAAAGGCCAACACGGAAAATATACCTACCGCTAATGGAAAGCATGCAAGAAAAGCTGGACCAGATCAAACAGCGCTACGACGAAGTAAATGATCTAATCATCCAGCCCGATATTATTCAAGACCAAAAACGCTACGTAAAGCTCAATAAAGAGTATAAAGAGCTTCAACACATTGTAGGGCTGCGGGAAAAATACCTGGAGCTTACCAGTAGACTGGAGGAGGCCCGCGACCTGCTCCACAATGCCAGCGATGACGAAATGCGGGAAATGGCCCAGGCCGAAAAGGAGGAACTCGAACCGGAACTGGAAAAATTAGAAGAAACCATCCGGTTTGAGCTTATCCCGAAAGACCCCGAGGACAGCAAAAACGCCGTAATGGAAATAAGGGCCGGCGCTGGGGGCGATGAAGCCTCGATCTTCGCGGGCGACCTCTTTAAGCTATACAGCCGTTATTGCGAGCAAAAAGCCTGGAAAACCGAGGTGGTGGACTTTAGCGAAGGCACCATGGGCGGCTATAAAGAAATTGTAATGGCCGTGAAAGGGGAGGACGTGTACGGGACCCTCAAATTTGAAAGTGGTGTTCATCGGGTACAACGCGTGCCCCAAACCGAAACCCAGGGCCGCGTGCACACCTCCGCCGCCAGTGTAGCGGTGCTTCCCGAGGCCGAGGATGTCGAGGTCGACATCAACCCGTCAGACCTGAACATCGACACCTATCGCTCCGGCGGGCCCGGCGGCCAGCACGCCAACATGACCGACTCCGCGGTCCGTATCACCCACGCCCCCAGCGGGGTGGTCGTGTCGTGTCAGGACGAGGCCAGCCAGCACAAAAACAAGGCGAAGGCGATGCGCGTGCTCAAAGCGCGGCTACTGGAAAAAGAACGCGAAGAACAGCGAAAGTCGCGCCGAGAAGACCGTCGCGAGCAGGTTCCCGTCGGCCATCGCGGCCACCGGGTTGTTCGGGACGATTCCGAGGACGACCTCGGCCAGACCCGAGAGGTACACGAGCGCGCGGGGAGCGGGCAACTCCCGGGGGACGATCCGTTCGAACGGCTTCGGCGCGAGGAAGTGCAGTACACCGGCAACGATGTAGAGCAGCCCCATCACCGGGACCAGGAGCACGTAGCGCGTGATGACCTGGACGAACTGGCCGAGTGCCACGAGAATGATCAGCCCGGTCAGCAGGTATTTCGCGAATCTGTCCATGCGCCCTCCGATCCGGCCGACACCGCGACCGATTGACGCAAGTTTCGCTGGACAGGCCTCATAAAATCAATTTCAAAATATCTGTCGCGCCATAGATTTACTGTATGA
>CAJXMS010000205.1 GCA_913056475.1 uncultured Bacteroidota bacterium | reverse complement strand
CCATTGGCGAACCAGATGTCCGCTTAATCGATTCGTCAGCTCCTGTCACCCAGAGTGATCCCGCGGAGCGGGATCGTATCGAAGGGTCAGGCGAGTGGAAGCAAATCGAAATTGCCGGCTTAGACATTTACGATCCCATCAAAGACCAGGTGAAAAGCCGCGATGTACAAGACATCGCTTACTGGACAGTGGACCCCCATTATGACGGTAGTAACTTCGTAGTCCGCCAGGTTTTCTTCTGCGGCGGCGGCAAAGACGAATTCAAGCAATGGCGACAGGGCCTAAACCAGCTCGCTAAGGATACCACCCGCAAAAAAGCAGAAGCCACCCTGCGCATCGAAATTGACGAGGAAGCTTTTGACCGGCTTTACGGCTTTACTTCCCATCCCTTCCCCGTATCCAAAGGCCAGCAAGTAGCGGTGCGGGTGGTCAGCCAGTTTGGCGAAGAAAGTATGAAGGTGGTGGCCATTTAAAGCCATAACTCCCAAGCGGCCCCGCCCCACATTTGGCCGGTGAGGCCCAAAAACAAGCCCGCCCGGAGCGCTGTGCTATCTTTGAGGGCTATGATGGAGCCGGCAAGAAGATGGTTTGCGGAGCAGGGCTGGCGCCCGGCCGATTTTCAGGAAGCGGCCTGGCAGGCGTTTCAAGAGGGGGCCGAAGGGCTGGTCAATGCCCCCACCGGCAGCGGCAAAACCTACGCCCTGCTGCTGCCCATCTTGCTGGCCGGGGGGCGGAAACCGCGCGGCCTGCAGTGCGTGTGGATAACCCCCATCCGCGCCCTGGCCAAAGAGATCCAACAAAGCGCCGAACGCGCCGTAGAAGCCCTGGAACTGGACTGGTCCGTGGGCGTACGCACCGGCGATACCACCCAGGCCCAACGGGCCAAACAACGCCGCAAGCAGCCCCACCTGCTGATCACTACCCCGGAAAGCCTGCACCTGCTCCTGGCCAGCAAACAGGCCCCGGAGACCTTTAAAAACCTGCGCTGCGTGGTGGCCGATGAATGGCACGAGCTGATGGGCAGCAAACGGGCGGTGCTGCTGGAGCTGGCCCTGGTATGGCTGCGCCGCCAGCGCCCGGAACTGCAGACCTGGGGTATCTCCGCTACCATAGGCAATATGGAACAAGCCCGGGAAGTGCTGCTGGGCCCGGAACGCAGCCAGCGCCCCACCGCCCGGATGATCCGGGCCGAGATAGAAAAGGAGATCGAGGTGAAAAGCATCCTGCCCGATACGGTAGAAACCCTCCCCTGGGCGGGCCACCTGGGCATCCGCATGCTGGAAAAGGTGCTGCCCGTGATCCGCGGGAGTGGTAGTACGCTCATCTTTACCAATACCCGCTCCCAGGCGGAGATCTGGTACCAAAGGCTGCTGGAAGTAGCGCCCGAGCTGGCGGGCGTAATGGCCATGCACCACGGCAGTATTAGCCGCGATCTGCGTTTTTGGGTGGAAGATGCCCTCTACACCGGACAGCTCCAGGTGGTGGTGTGCACCAGCAGCCTGGACCTGGGGGTGGATTTCCGGCCGGTGGAGACCATCATCCAGATCGGTTCGCCCAAAGGGGTGGCCCGCTTCATGCAGCGCGCCGGCCGCAGCGGCCACCAGCCGGGCGCGGTGAGCCGCATCTACTTTGTGCCTACGCACTCCCTGGAGCTGGTAGAAGCCGCCGCCTTGCGGGAGGCCATTAATCAAAAGATTATGGAAGAACGCTGGCCTTATTTCCGTTCTTTTGACGTGCTCATCCAGTTTGCCATCACGCTGGCCGTGGGCACCGGCTTCCAGGGGGCGGCCCTGCTGGCGGCGGTGCGGGAGAGCTTTTCCTACCAAACCCTCCGCGATGCCGAGTGGCAGTGGTGCCTGGCCTTTATCACCCACGGCGGGAGCTCCCTGCAGGGCTATGACGAGTACCACAAGGTGGCCCGGGAAGGGGATTTTTTCCGGGTCACCAGCCAGCGGGTGGCGCGGCGGCACCGCATGAGCATCGGCACCATCGTGAGCGATGCGGTGATGAAGGTCAAGTTTCAAAAAGGGGGCTTCCTGGGCACCATCGAGGAGTATTTCATTTCCCGGCTCAAGCCGGGCGACGTGTTTTGGTTTTCCGGGCGCAACCTGGAGCTGGTGCGCGTGCGGGGCATGGAAGCGCAGGTGCGCAAGGCCCGCAGCAAAAAGGGCCAGGTGCCCAGTTGGCAAGGGGGGCGCATGCCCCTCTCCGCCCAGATGGGGGCCATGCTGCGGCAAAAGCTGGCGGAAAGTTTTGCCCCCGCGGCCCACGATCCCGAGCTGCAGCTCATCGAGCCCCTCTGGGCCACCCAGCGGGAGCGCTCCGCCATCCCCCGCCAGGGGGAGTTCCTCATCGAGCGGCTGGAGAGCCGGGAGGGCTATCACCTGTTTTTCTATCCTTTTGAAGGGCGCTTTGTGCACGAAGGCATGGCGGCTTTGCTGGCCTACCGGCTCTCCCTTTTTGAAAAGATGAGCCTTTCCATCGCCATGAACGATTACGGCTTTGAGCTGCTGAGCAATAAACCGCTGCCCCTGGAGGAAGCGCTGGATTCCGACGTGCTTACCACCGAAGGCCTAAGGGAAGACATCCTGCAGAGCGTGAACGCCGTAGAGCTGGCCCGGCGCCGTTTCCGGGACATCGCTTCCATCTCCGGCCTGGTATTCCGCGGCTATCCGGGCCAGCCGGTAAAAGACAAACACCTGCAGAGCAGCGGCCAGCTCCTCTTCAACGAGCTCAACGACTACGAGCCCGACAGCCTCCTGCTGCAGCAGGCCTACGATGAGGCCCTGGAGTTTCAGCTCGAGGAAGACCGCCTGCGCGAGGCGCTCGACCGCATCGGCGGACAGCACATCTTGATCCACGACCTCCCCAAACCCTCGCCCTTTTGCTTTCCCATCATGGTAGACCGCCTCCGGGAGCGCCTGACCAACGAAAGCCTGGAGGAGCGCGTGCAGAAGATGCAGGTGCAGTTTGACGACGCTTGAAGGGCTTTACGCTCCTTTCTTTCCGCCCTTTGGTGTAGGCCTCACCGGCCAAATGGAACGGCTCCCGGCGAGAAGCGCCCGTTTTTAAGGTAGCTTTTTGCCAGTGAGCATCGATGGCTAGGGCGGACTACCCCTTAACAGGTGGTCAGCCAAATCAAGCCTCAAAGGGCTGCCCCCTCTATACCCTTTATAACCCCCTTAAAGAAACATAAGGACATGAACTCCTAAAAAATGAAGATGCCCATCCGCCAGGCTGCCTAAGCCCGAAACCCTTACCAGCCCAGGCTTCCACCGCATTTGCACCCCTTTATGATCAATTTAACACACCACGTTTAAGGTCAGCTATTTGCATTAGCCCATATTTTTATTACTTTAGCCCATCAAACCAGTAAAAATCAAGCTATGTTACCACGCCTATCTGATGTAAGTCTCCACACACACACACACACAAGCGGCCGCCTAGCGCCCGCGCGGGCCGCTTCTTTCTAAGCCTGCTGCTTATGGCCGCTCCGCTCTTCCTTTCCGCGCAGGAAACCTACCCCCTTACCAAGTACCTGGGCCAGTTTTTTGAACAGGGTTATGGCAACGAAGGCGATGAAGAAAACCTCGACCTGGCCGCCGAGGGCAAAAAGCTTTACCACGCCGGCTGGAGCTATACCCTACCGGAAGGTTTCGACACCACCGGCGTCCACTTCGCCGATTACAGCCAGTTTGACCTGGACGCCACCTTCCGCCTTACCGACAAGATCGGCGAACAGCAATGGCAAGTGCGCGTGCCCGGGCCCCAGGACGAAGTAGCCCGCGGCATCATCCCCAGTCTCAATCCCGATTTCAAGATGGCCGCCGTGGTGCGGCAAACCGACCTCTACCGCCCCCAGGAGTGGGTCCGGCCCGCCGACCAACTCTTGCTCTACCTCCTGGATGCCTCCGGTACATATGACCCGCTTTACATCCACGAGGAGTTGGGCCTCGCTCCGGTTGATATCCAAACCGGAGAAGATTACTACTACGTACTCGCCAATGCCATGGACGAAAACCAGTTTACCTACCCCACCTTACTTAAAATTTCCACCAATGGCAATCTCATCTGGCAGCGGGATTTTCGGGTAGAAGGTATGAACGTCCTAAGCCATGAACTGGTCTTTACAGGCAATCAGGAACTCTTCTTTCCCGTCAATTATGTAGATGAAGGCCTGGCAGGGGTAGTAGGCTTTAACACGGCCGGTCAGCAGCTTAATGATCCCCAGCATACCCCTACGCAAGCCTATCTCTACGGCATCGCCGCGGATGGCAATAACCGCCTCTGGACGGCGGGTTATGAATTCAGCGAACCCGCAGACACCAACGCCCTGATCAGCCGCTTCACCGCCCAGGGCCTCTACGACCAGCACTGGCGCAAAGGCAATACCCAGGGCCAGCAAAAGTTCCGGGATCTGGTGCTCCACGACCAGGGCCTGCAAGCGCTGGGCACCCGCACCGATACCACGGAGGGCTCCGCCAGCATTTACGT
>CAJXMS010000204.1 GCA_913056475.1 uncultured Bacteroidota bacterium | reverse complement strand
GCCGCGTTGGCCTGCACGATGTCCCCCGACTCGGGATCGATGAGGAGCATGGGCGCACTGTGCTCTTCGAACATCTCCCGGAAGCGCCGCTCGCTGGCCCGCAAGGCCCGCTCCGCCTCCGCGTATAGATGCGCGTTCCAGAGCCCCAGGCTTCGAGCGGGAATTACCTGGGAGGTATCAATCCCCTGCGCTTCATAGCGGGCCCAGTGATGTTGCAAATATTTTACACCCCCGCCAAGTTCCAGGTACCCCCGATCATAAGAGCGCTGCCAACGTGAGGAGGCCCCAAGGCGGTTCAAATCACTCCGCATGGCACTGGCAAAAATAGTCCCGGCATTAAGTTCGTTTACATCTTCTCCTTCTAAAGGGTTTACTTTAAACTGATTGGTATATTGGCTGCCAAAGGCTTTGGTCTCCCCGTACCATTGCGCCCCCTGATGAAGCCATTTGAGGCCCGCTAGTTGGTGGACTGTGCGGATGGGGCGTTTTATTTGCGTTCCGCCCCCGCCGTCCGGGGACTTTAACTTGGTGGCCCAGTCTTCCGCTCGAAAATACAGAGCTTCCAGGGTATTGGCTGCGTTCAGGCGGTGGTGGTACTTGGCCAAACCATCGTTAAAGCCAGAGGAATAATTAAGGGTTTGCGTAAACCGCTCCAACACATTAAAAACCGGACCCATGGTTGAAAAGCGGCCATTGAGCATTAGGGCGGACTTACCCTTAATGACCGGCACCGAAAGCTTGGCCTGGAGCGCGAGCGGGCTTAGGCCAAAGGCTCCGTCTACCTTCTGGGTAGAGCTCCGCTCCACCTGTACATCCAGGATGGAAGCCGTGGCATTGCCGTAGCGGAGGGGGTAAGCCTGGCGGTGAAACTGAAAACCATTTACCGCCCCCACCGGCACACTGGAAAAATAGCCAAAGCCATGCCGCAGGCTAAGCAGGCGATACCCATCCAGGAAAAGCCCGTTTTGATAGGTCTCACTACCCCGCACATAAAGGTCGGCGCTGTTGCCCATGCCGGGTTGCACACCTGCTGTGTACAATAACGGGCGGGTGATCTCTGGTTCTCCCAGCAGTGAGTTGGTAGAATGGAGGTCCCGGGGGCTCATCTGGATGCGCAAGACCTCATTTTGCAAAATTTGCCGGGCACTGCGACTTTGTTCGGAGACTACCTCTACTTCTGTGAGCAGTTCATCCCTTTGTATCAGGGTTAAGGTGATCCGGGACGGGCTGGCTTGATTTAACCATAGCACTGTATCCCGGTAGCCTATTAATGATACCGCAAGCCTGATGCTATCCATCGGCCGGGGAAGCCGCCAGTTGCCCAGCTCATTGGTAAAGCCACTGCTGCCTGCGGTGTTGAGATATACGTTGGGCAACGTATTGCCGGCCTCATTCTCGATAGACATAAGAATATCCGCACTTCTGGACTGGGCGCTTGTGCTAAGCGAAGGGAGGAGCATTGAGAAAAACAACAGTGGACGAAGGGAGCGCATATATCGGAACGGTAGGTCTTTAGAATCGGTAATGCAATCCCAGACTCAAACCTATGCCCCAGCCGGTAAAATTTTCATTGTGGAGATCGGGGTTTTTTTGGGGATCAAAAGTTTCTTGCGGTATCTCCTGCTCTACCCCGTGCAAGCGCAAGCCCTCCACAAAGATTTTCTCCGTGCGTGTGGCCACGTAGGGGCGGTAGCTAAGGGTCAGGGAATAACCAAAGTGATCACCAAAATAATCCAGCCAGCGAAAGGCAGTATGGATGCCTAGCGTCCGGTAGCGCCACTTGATGTCATATACTTGATTTATGTACTGGGTTCCTGTTGAAATATTGTTATCTTGGGAGCGGACGTTAATTTGGTGGGTGGCGCTGCTAAACATTCCCAAAAAGCCCACGATCAGCTCGGCATTGGTATGGGGATCTTGCGCCTTTAAATCCAGCGCAGCGTAGGGCTGAAAGCCCCATAGAATTCCTTCATCAGGGTTGCTGCTGCCTAAAGAAAACTGGGACGTCCGGTACTGCCCATTGCTAGAGGGGTTTTGGGGGTTGCTTACCCAAACCCGGGTGGGCTCAGTTAAGCCATCTGCATCGTTTTCGGCTGGGAAATAGGAGAGCCCGGCCCCCTCATTAAAGGCATGTTGTAAGGTAGCCCCGATCTTTAGCCATTTTTTTAGTTGGTAGCTCCCCGCCACGTTGATGACAAAGGCACCAGTGAAGGGGCCCACTTTTTCGGCATAGGTAGCTGCATCAGGGTGAAGGGGGAAAAGTTTATGGGGGTCATTACGTTGTCCTTCCCCATAAAGTTCTCCAAACAGCCCTGATGCGATGCTTACATCCCACTTTTCATCCTGTCCAAAGCTCGAACAGGACAGCAATAGCATTAACAGTACTCCGCACGACTTTAAATGACGCATATTACTCGTTTTTTTTTTGACGCATCGCGTATCTTGTTGGTCCAAACATAAAGCATTCTAAAAAAAATATTCTGTTGATTCAAGAAAAATAGGCCGCGCCCCAGCGGGGTGCCCCTGGCATTATCATTGTTTTTTGGGCAGCCCCTGCCGCTGCGGAATGGAGGCCCCCTCCGGGGTCCGTAAAACGCGCGATACAACCGGTTCGTTCTACCATCCGGGGACCCCTCCGGGGCCCCAAAGGTTGCGTTGACACCGGACGGCACGCCAATCGGTGATCATGTGGACCCAAGGTTTGCCCCCCACAGGCCCGCCCCAGCGGGGCGGCCGGATGGTAGCAACGCGGCCTGGATGGCAGAGGGGGGGTAGAAAAAATTATAGCCCCTTTCACAGCGGAATACGATAAAAACCGTAATAGGAAATGAGTCCGATACCGCCCTGAATATTGCTGTAACTGGCGGGGAGAAAATTGGCAGAGTTGTCGTTGAGCATCTGCCGCGCCCGGTGGTATTCATCTCTGAACCGCACTTGATCGGGCCCCACCACCTGAAGCGTTAGGGCATCCCTTCGAAACTTCCGTGTGCTATAGAGGTAGACGGTATCACCAGATGCTACGCGGAAGCTACGGGCGGCACCAAAGGTTTTATCTTCCAGCAAAAATGCTCCTACTAGCAAGTCAGGACTAAAATCAACAACACGGTCCAAAAGGGATAGGTTAAGGCTATCCAGCCCGGTGGGTAGATTATCCACCACCAATCCCAGACGGTGGTCCATTTTAAAGGCTCCGTAGAGTTTCAGAGTATCCTCCATAGGCGGCACGGAATCCAGGACGCGAAAGGCCATCCTGGGCGGCAGGGATTTTTGACCACCCAGGACGGTGCCGTCCTTTAAGCGGGCCCGGAAGCGATAATGATTGCCCCAGGCGGGGCGTTGGTCCATATCAGCGGCAGTGGCTTCGGGATGGCTGATGGTATCTACGGGGAAGCCATTTTCCCACACGATAATTTCCGCAACCGGGGAATTGGTTTGATACTTAAAATCACTTAAATAAGAAGACGAACGACCGGTGCTGTCCGGGATTTCTATGGTAAAGTAAAAGAAATTGGCTCTTTTAAGGTCCAGGGTTTCGATTTCCACTGAATTTTTGGAGCAGGCCCAAAAAAAGGGCAAGATGAGCAAAAGAAGCGCTTTTCGCATAGCCTAAAAATCAATGTAATAACTAATGGAGGGAAAAAGGGGAAGGGGAGACTCCCCCTTGATTTTGCCATCATCGGGATCTACGTCGGTATAATTGAAGATATAAGGCGTAAGGGTGACCTGAGAAATGGAAATGCTGAAGGTTCGCAAATGGCCTTTTCTTTTCGAGATAAAGTTTAAGGAAAGATTTAGGAGGTGGGCCGGGGGCAAGAGGGCATTGTTCCGGCTGTCTAACACATTATAGCGGAAACTATTGGTAAAATTGAGCTCCTGAAAAGGAAAGGTGGTCCGCTTGCCGGAACCGTAGCGATAGCCCAGCACGATCTCGGTGATCTTCTTGATTTCATTGCGCTCAAATCGGGCTTTAAAGTTGAAATTAAGGGCGTGCCGGTGATTAAAGGCAAAAGGATAGGCGCGGCCCTGATTGATACCGGCTCCCTGTCTTTCACTTTCCGTGTAGGTGTAGGCAGCAGAAAAATCCAGATTTTTCCAGGCGTACTTGGCTTGGACTTCTGCGCCGTAACTGGTTCCATCCACAGGGTAGTAGGTATCGGTGTATTGGGGGGTAAGCAGCAGTTCGTCATTATGGACTAGCGAGGTATATCGTTCCGTGTAATTACGAGCGGGAACGTTTTGATGAAAACGATAAAAAAGATGGCCCTGGAGCTGCAAACTTTGCCAGGACCATACCGCACCGGTACTCACTTGATCGGTCAAGGATACGGGCAGCCGGCGCTGTGCCAGGGTGGGTATATCCAGTAAGTTACCGTAGAGATCGGCCCGGGCGCGGATCAGGGCATTCGCTGCCCGATCATAGCTCAGGAAAAAGGCCCAGTTTTCGGTGGGGGTATATTGCAAGTTGAGCCGGGGGAGGATTTTGAAGTCCAGCGGGTACTCG
>CAJXMS010000203.1 GCA_913056475.1 uncultured Bacteroidota bacterium | reverse complement strand
GGGCCGCAACTGGGCATAGCCGACGGCATCGCCCTGGCCCGTCAGCTAGGCCAGGAAGACAAACTCACCCTGGTAGTAACGGGCGATGGCGGCGCCAGCGAAGGCGATTTTCACGAAGCGCTCAACGTGGCCGCCGTGTGGAAACTCCCGGTGATCTTCCTCATTGAAAACAATCAATGGGGCCTCTCCACCCCCAGCCGCGAGCAGTTTGCCTTCAAAAGCTTCGTTTACAAAGCCATCGGTTACGGCGTGAAAGGCAAGAGCGTAGATGGCAACAACCTGCTGGAAGTGTACCACGCCTTAAACGATATACGGCGCGAAATGAGCGAAACCCCCGTGCCCTTCATCCTGGAATGCCGCACCTTCCGGATGCGCGGCCACGAGGAAGCCAGCGGCACCAAGTATTATCCCGAAGGCCTGCAAGACCAATGGGCCAAAAAGGATCCCATCGAAAACTTTCGCGCCTTCCTGCTCAACGAAGGCATCATGAGCCCCGAAGAAAATGAGCGCTACACCAATGAGCTCAAAGCGGAGATTACGGGCGCCTTTGATAAGGCCTACGCCCTGCCCGATCCCACTTACGACCCAGAGCGGGAAAAGGCAGACCTTTTTGCCCCCCACGAGCCCGCCCGTGACCAGGTGCCCACCAGCACCCGCGAGCTGCGCTTCATCGATGCCATTCACGAAGGCCTGGGCCAGGCCCTGGAGAAGCACCCGGAACTGGTTCTCATGGGCCAGGACATCGCTGATTACGGCGGCGTATTCAAAGCCACCGCCGGCCTAATGGAAAAATACGGGAAAGACCGCGTACGCAACACCCCCCTTTGCGAAGCCGCTATCATTGGCAGCGGCCTGGGCCTCTCCATTGCCGGCCATAAGGCCATGGTCGAAATGCAATTTGCCGACTTCGTAACCGAAGGCTTCAATCAGATCGTCAACAACCTGGCCAAGGTCCATTATCGCTGGGGCCAAAATGCCGATGTAGTGGTACGGATGCCCACCGGCGCGGGCGTAGCGGCCGGCCCCTTTCATAGCCAGAGCAATGAGGCCTGGTTTACCCACACCCCCGGCCTAAAAGTAGCTTATCCTGCTTTCCCGGAAGACGCCAAGGGCCTCCTGCTGGAAGCCTTTGCCGATCCCAATCCCGTCCTCTTTTTTGAACATAAAGCCCTTTATCGCTCCGTCCGGGGGCAGGTTCCCGCGGCCCCCTATCGATTGCCCTTCGGTAAAGCCCGCGTGCTGCGGAAAGGGGCACAAGCGACGGTGATCACCTACGGGGCCGGCGTCCACTGGATGCTGGAACTGCTGGAAGAGCAGGCCTATGACCTTACCCTCATAGACCTGCGCACGCTAGCTCCGCTGGATATGGATACCCTGGAAAAAGCCGTTCGCCGCACCGGTAAAGCGCTTATTCTCCAGGAAGATGTAGAGCTGGGGGGTATCGCCTCCGACCTGGCCGCCCGGCTTACCGAGCGCTGTTTTCCTTATTTAGACGCCCCCATTCAGCGGGTCACCAGTGAAAATACCCCGGTTCCCTTTGCGCCCACCCTGGAGCAGGGCTTCCTGGCCCGCCGCAAGCTCCAGCCCATGCTGGAAAGTTTACTCGCCTATTAGGGGGCCTTTTTTTTCGGGCCTGCCGGCCAAATGTGATTAGCCCGGGCGGGTAAGCTAGGCCCCCTGATGGGTCTTTAAATGCTTTATAAGCGTATCCGGCGACAGCGGTTTGTGCAACATCCGCAGCACGTGGGGATTTTTGCGAGCTCGCTTGAGGTCCTGTTCATCTTCGGAAGAGCTTACCAGGAAGAGGGCCGGTTCCAGGCTAAGGCGGGACAGGATACCATCATAATGGGTCAAAAACTCAAAGCCATCCATTTCGGGCATCATGATATCTAGCAAAATGAGGTCCGGAACCGGGTTGTCTTTTTCCTGCAGCCATTCCAGTGCTTCCCGCCCTCCGTGGCAGGTAAAGACCTCCTGGGCAATTTTATGGTGATGGAGGAGCTTTTGGTGAATAAAACGGTCAAATTCATTGTCATCCACAATTAAAGCCCTGTTGGAAAGCGGTTTAGACATAAAAATTGGGTAAGGTTATGGCAAATTCCGTTCCCTTCCCCGGGCTGGAATCTACCTCGATGGATCCTTTCATTTTATCCAGGGCTTCTTTTACAATATAAAGCCCCAGACCAGCGCCACTCCGCTCGGTACTGGATTTAAAAAACATGTGGAATACTTTCTGCAGGTGGTCCTGGAAAATCCCCATCCCTTCATCTTTTACCACCAGCTGGGCGCGATCACCCTTGCAGCGGAACCGCACGTGAACCCGGGCTTGATCCTGCTCGGGCTTTCGGAATTTAATGGCGTTGGTGATCAGGTGGGTAAGGATAATACGCAGCCGGAACTCATCCGTAAAAAAAGGCGCTTCTACCTCTATATCGGTATCGAGTTGCGCATCAGCCGAGCCGCGGTCGCTGCGCACATTCTCCATTACATCTTCCAGGAGCTCGTCCAGATCCACCCGGCTGTGCTGCTCCTCGGCCTTGGCATTTTTGTAGTAATCAATAATGTGGTTGACCAGCAGATCCAGCCGTTGTACCGAATGCTCCACTTTTGAGAAGTACTCCAGGGCGGTTTCTTCCGCTACCTCCAAACGGGCCACCCGCACCAGTCCTAAAATGGTAGCCAGCGGAGAGCGTAAGTCATGGCTCGCCGAATAAATAAAGCGATTGAGCTCGTGATTGAGCTTCTCCAGCTCCACCACTTTCTCACTAAGTTCGGTGCGCGTACAATAAAGGTCATAGGCGTTTTCCACCGCCACTTTTATTTCCGCATCACTCCAGGGCTTGGTAATGTAGCGATACACATGGCCCTTATTTATGGCATCTATGATGGCATTTACATCGGTAAAGCCCGTAATCAGGATCCGAATCGGGTCTGGAAACACCTGCCGGAGGGCATTAAAAAACTCCACTCCCGTGGTCACCGGCATACGTTGGTCGGAGAAGATCACCTGAGGCTGTTCCGCCTTAACAATTTTGAAAGCGTCCTCGGAGGTCTTGGCGGTAAAAATGGTATAATACCGGCGAAAGGCCGCCTGAAAGGAGCGAAGATTGTTCTCTTCATCATCCAGGTACAGCACTTTGATATGTTTCTTGGATTCCAGCCCGGTCATGAGAATTCACTGGGTTGTTTAACGGGCAGGGTGATGATAAACTCCGCTCCCTGCCCCTCCTGGGAGTTTACCGTCAACGTACCGTTGTGCTTATCTACGATCTTAAAAACAATGCTCATACCCAGCCCCGTGCCCTCTCCTACCTCCTTGGTGGTGAAGAACGGGTCAAACATCTTCTTTTGGGTTTCCTCACTCATGCCCATGCCGTTATCAATAAGGTGTATGTTCACCTCATTGGCAGATTTCAGCCTGGTTTTAAGGGTAATGGTGGGCTTTTCCCCTTCTGGATGCTCTTTATGCTTGACAGCGTAGATGGCATTATTCAAGATATTCATAAAAGCCTGGTTGAGCTTACCGGGGAAACACTCTACATCCGGAATATCCTCGCCATAATCCCGTACCACTTGAATGGCGTCTTTGGTTTTGTTGCGGAGAAGCACCATGGTGCTATCCAATCCTTCATTGATATCGGCTGGTTTCACTACATCCTCGTCCAGGCGACTAAAGGTTCGAAGCCCTCTCACGATCTCGGAAGTCCGCTGGGCCCCGTCAGAGATACCGTCTACCAGCTCTCCCACCTCTTCTTTAAGGAAATCATAGTCATATTCCTCCAGAAGCTGCTTTACTTCGCTCACCTGCGCCTGGGAAGGTTCATCTGGCATCTGTTTTAGGCCTTCTACAATAGACTTTATTTCATCAAGATCCATGCGGAGGGGCTTGATATTCGCGGTTATAAAGTTAATGGGATTATTGATTTCGTGGGCTATTCCGGCAGTGAGTTGGCCGAGGGAGGCCATTTTTTCCGCATCTACCAGCTGGGTTTGGGTATCTTTAAGGCTTTGCATGGCTACTTGTAGCTCCTCATTGGCTTCCTGCAGCTCCATGGTTCGTGCATCCACCCGCTTTTCCAATTCTACGTTTTGCTCGCGAATAATGCGCTCATTTTCCTGTGCCATGTTTAAAGCCTCTTCCTGAGAAGCTTCCTTTTCCTTGCGAAGCACGTTGATGCGGTCGGCCAAAGCCACCGAAAGCAGAATGATTTCGAGAGTAGAGCCAATGAGCATGGAGCGGCGCGTCCAAACATTCTGCTCTAAGAATCCGAAATTAGAAATTGAGTAAACGATAACACTTATCAAAAAGACAGTCCACGCAATTAGAAAAAATCGTGCAGGCCGAAATCCCTTTTTTACAAGTAATACGCCTACCGCTATAGCCACAGCAGAACCAACCATGGCCACCAGATTAATAATGTTAAAGGTGAGGGTTTCAAAACCAATTAAGCTAATTAATAAGGCAAATGCATCAATTATCGCCATCCCAATAAAAATCTTATAAAAAGCAGGATTCTTTTCCCT
>CAJXMS010000202.1 GCA_913056475.1 uncultured Bacteroidota bacterium | reverse complement strand
GGGCCGTCCACCGCAGGCTCACAGGGCACCTGACAGCCGCGAGGTTCAATCGCCCGGCCGTAGCGCTTATCCGGGCCTGCTCATAATCCCCTTCGTAGCGCACTTTCCCCGCGCGCAGCAGCAGGTCCCCGTAGCGCAGGGCCGGGAACTCGGCCGCCACCTCCAGGCCCTGGGCCGTATCGTAGCTTGCCCGGAGCTGAGCACCGGGCTCCGCTGCCCAGCGGGGCGCCAGCATAGCCGTTAAAGCCTGCGTTTGCTGCAGGCGGAGGCTTAAACGGGCCTGCTGAACGGGCGGGCGCATCCCCTCCGCCCTGGCGCCTTGCGCGTACCTTTGCCGGTAATACTGGGCCACCTTTTGGAGCCCCCTGGGGGTGAAATTCCCCGTCAGTCTGGCTTCTACCAGGGGGCTTTGCAAATCCAGAAACTTAAAGCGGCCCATGCCATCTGCCCGCAGCACCGTCTTTTGGGCGGTGTAGCGGCGCCCCCCTTGGCGAAAATCCAGGTCCTCGAGCCAGATTTGCCCGCGCCAGCGCTGCAAATCCACCGCCTCAAAGTCCATATCCAGCTTAGCCGATAGCCGGGTCAGCGTATCATCGCTCCAATGCAGCCGGTGCAAATGCGCCTTTTCCAGCTCCGCCTCAAAATCGTAACGACCGGTATCCCCCCTAAAGCCCGCCTCCCCGGAGAATCGGAAGGCCAGATGAGGGTCCTTCACTTCAAAATTCCCTTTGAAAAGGCCCCGGTCCAGCAGGCCGTGCAAGCTGGCCTCTTGGTAAGCGTAGCCCCGGTAACTCACCTCCCGCAGCTCTCCGTCCAGCCGGGTTTTCATGGCCTTCAGTGCGGTGCCTTGCCCCTCGATCTGCAGCTCCCCCCGCGAGTTGCCCAGTTCCGGCTGGGCCAGTAAAGCCCCCAGTTTGAGCTTTTGCCAGGTGAGTTTTCCCGAGTAGTGCAGTTTTTGAAGGGGGCCCTGGCGGGCCAAATGAGCTTGCGCCTGGGCCTGGATCAGCTCACTCTTCAAAGCCACCTCTGCTTCAAAATCGTGTCTATAGCCCTCAAAAGCGCCGCTCAAACGGGTAGCGCCCATAGCGGACCAGCCCGCTGGCCATTTAAGGGTGTCAAAACGACCGGCTACCCAGCGCAGGTCTGCCGGCGCGGTACGCAGAGAAAACCGCTTTGTTTTTAACCACAAAGAATCCGGCTGGGTAAGATTCCGGAAGGTAAAGTCTCCTTCCAGCTTGGTTTGGCTGGCCAGCTTAAGTCGCAATTGCTCTGTTTTTAAGCGCTTTAGCTTACCGGTCATGCTCCCGGAAAAGCCCACGGTACCTAAGGCGGGAAGGGCCGGAGCATAGGCTTCCAGCTCTTTTAGGCGAAGCCTGCTCTCCGCCCACTGGGCCTGCAGGTGCACGGCTCCGGCAAAATCCGAAAAAGCTTCCGGGCCCGGATAGGCCAATGCAAAGTCGCCTTCCAGGTAACTGCCGGCCGTTTGCAGCACCAGATCTTCTGCGCCCAGCGCCGTATCGCTGTAATAAAGGGCCCCGCGTAGTTCCTTTACCCGGAGGCCGTAACGATCTTTCCAGTGGGCCTGCTCAAAATGAGCGGCCACCCCCGTGCCCCGCAGTTCAAAATCCTGGGCCCTTAAGTGGAGCTTTTGATAATCCATGCGATAACAGCTATCGCAGTTCAAATCTTCCATACGAAAGCGGCTCTCCTGAATCCGGATTTGCCCTATATCCATTCCGAAGGGGGAAGCGTTAGCCGCAGGCTCGGAAGGGCGCAGCCGCGCCACAAAGTGTTCAAAATTGCTTTTCGCCTGGCCCGGATAAGTAAGCCAGTAAAAACGTAAGCCCTCTACTTCCGCATTTTGTAAGAGCAGGCGGTTGCGGCCCGGGTCATAGCCCAGGAGGCGGCCCTCCAATTCTCCCACAAAAATGAGCGTATCCTGGCGATCATCTCGCAGGAGCAAGTCTTCGATAGCAACCCGGTTGGGGAAGGTGTAGGCAAATTTACGGAGGCTTAGGTCCACCCCGTAAGAATCCTGAAGCCAGGCCGCGCCCCACCGGGCGGCCTGCACCTGCATGGAGGGAATGGACAGGACAATGCTCAGGAGCACCAGGAAAATAAGGAAGATCAAGACTATCCGGCGCAGCCATCGAAGAAGGGCGCGTATAGTACTTTTGCCTTTATGAAGCATTACATCCTGGGGATTGAGAGCAGTTGTGACGACACCTCCGTAGCCGTAGCGGCAAACCGCAAAATTCTTGCAAATGTAACGGCAAACCAGCAAATTCACGCCGATTACGGCGGGGTGGTGCCGGAACTGGCCTCCCGGGCCCATCAGTCTCATATCGTACCCACGGTAAGCGCCGCGCTGGCACAGGCCGATGTTGATATTCAGAACCTTAGCGGCATTTCCTTCACCGCGGGGCCCGGTTTACTGGGCTCGCTTTTGGTGGGCGCTTCTTTTGCCAAAAGTATGGCCCTGGCCCTGGACCTTCCCCTTTACCCCGTCCACCACATGCAGGCCCATTTTTTGGCGCATATGATCGAAGACCAGCGCCAGGCCACTCCCCCCTTCCCCTTTTTATGCCTCACCGTAAGCGGCGGCCATACGCAAATCATCCAGGTAAACGGGCCCCATGCGCACCAGCTACTGGGCCAAACCATCGATGATGCCGCCGGTGAGGCCTTTGATAAAGCCGCCAAAATAATGGGGCTCCCTTACCCGGGCGGCCCCCTCATCGATAAGCTGGCCCGGGAAGGCAATCCCGCCCGTTTTTCCTTTAGCGAACCCCAGGTTCCAGGCTATGATTTTAGTTTTAGTGGCCTTAAAACCAGCTTTCTATACTTCCTCCAGAAGGAAGTGCGCCAAAATGACCGTTTCGTAGAAGAAAACCAGGCCGACCTGGCCGCCAGCCTACAGGCCAGCATTATCCGCATCCTCCTGGGCAAGCTGGAAAAAGCGGCGCAGGAGCACGATATTCCCCACCTGGCCCTGGCCGGCGGGGTAAGCGCCAACAGCGGCCTGCGCCAGGCCCTCCAGGCCCGCGCCGCCCAGAAAGGCTGGCAGGTTTACCTCCCGGCCTTCGAATACTGCACCGATAATGGCGCCATGATAGCCATCAGCGGCTACTACCAGCACCTGCGGGGCGCCGCGGCGCCCCTGGATACCCCCGTAGAAGCCCGCCGCCCGCTTTAAAGCGCTTTGGTGGGGCCAGTCATTCCCCGTTATTTTGGCCTCCCGGCCAAATGTGCCCTATCCCCCCGGTAAGGCCTTTCCCCTTATTCCTTGTTATGGCAAAAAAGAAAAAGATCATAGGCGCCACCGACCACATTGACCTGCCCGAATTCAACCTGGACAACGTGGCCTGCAAAATAGATACCGGGGCCGCCACTTCCACCCTGCACTGCCGGGATGTGCACCTCCTGGAAAAGGACGGAACCGAGTACCTTTGTTTTCGCCTTTACGATCCCCGCTTCAAGATTTACGACCACCAGCAGTACCGCTTTTCTCAGTTCCGGGTGCGCCGCGTGCGCAGCAGCAACGGCCTCCTGGACGAGCGCTACAGCATCAAAACCACGGTAAGCCTTTACCAGCAAAAAATTAAAACCGAGTTTACCCTCAGTTTCCGCGAAAAAATGAAATTTCCCATTCTGCTGGGGAAGCGCTTTTTGCGAAACCGCTTCCTGGTAGACGTAAGCCAAAACAACCTCAACTACTACCAAAAAATAGCCTCAGCGCCTGCCGAATGAACATTGTTGTCCTTTCTACCAACCCGAAACTCTACTCTACCCGCCGCCTGGTGCAAGCCGGAGAAGAACGGGGCCACAACATGAGCGTGATCAACCATACCCGCATTTTTTCGGTGATGAAAAGCGGAGCCCCCCAGGTTAATTACAAGGACCATCCCGTTACCGACGTAGACGCCATCGTCCCGCGAATAGGGGCATCGGTCACCTTTTACGGCAGTAGCATTATCCGCCAGTTTGAGATGCAGAAGGTATTTACCACCTGCAGTTCTCTGGCCCTGGTACGCAGCCGCGATAAGCTCCGGGCTACCCAGATCTTGAGCCGCCATGGCCTGGGCATCCCCACCACCGCCTTTGCCAAGCAGCCGGGGGATACCGACCACCTGATCAAACAAGTGGGCGGACCGCCCCTGATCGTGAAACTGCTGGAAGGCACCCAGGGGCTGGGGGTGGTTCTGGCCGAGACCCGCAAGGCGGCCAAATCCGTGATCGAAGCATTTCACGGCTTAAGCGCCAATATCCTGGTCCAGGAATTTATATCTGAAGCCGGGGGCGCTGATATCCGCGCCATCGTAATTGAAGGGAAAGTGGTAGCCGCCTTTAAACGGCAGGGAAAGGAGGCCGCTTTCTCGGCATTCCGCGTTTACCCTCTACAGAAGCTATTAATGCGGTTTCTTCTCCGCATACAAAAGCGCCTGCGCCTTCCTTAATAGAAAGGTTAAAATTAAATCCCTGAATGCCTCCTGCATTATCACCTAAAAACCCATGTTTCCGGGCCTGCTCAATGGCTATTTTCAG
>CAJXMS010000201.1 GCA_913056475.1 uncultured Bacteroidota bacterium | reverse complement strand
CATAGTTACCATTTCCCCGGGTATAGCTGGCCGCTATCACCTTTCCATCGGCAGTGGCCATGATGGGGGTTCCCCGCGGAGCGGCATAATCCGTTCCCAGGTGGGAACGATAGTGCTTAAGCACGGGGTGAAAGCGTTTGCGCTGGTACCGGCTGCTAATGCGGTAATAGTTTAAAGGGGCGCGCAGGAAAGCCTTGCGAAGGGTTTGTCCCTTTTCATCAAAGTAATCCGAGTAGCTGCTGTCCGGCGCGTACCAAAAGGAGTAGAAGGAGCGCTCGCCGTGCTCGAAATCACAAGCCAAAATGCGGCCTGAGCCAATGCTCACAGAGTCGTCCACAAACTGCTCTTCGTAAATGAGTTTAAAATTATCGCCCTTATCGATCCGGAAAAAATCAATGGTCCAGGCGTAAATGGTAGAGAGATCCATCACCAGGGCAGGAGAGCCCCCGGCTTCTAAGATAGTTTCGTAAAGGGAAGATTGGATCGCACCGGTAATAACCCTTCGCTGGGTGGTCACTTCTTTACGCTGCTTGAACGCCTGAAGGGAGTCGGTCAAGTCAAATTTTACATACTGCACCGCATTGGGCTGATAAACCAGGTGGCGTGCCACCAGGCCCACACTGTCCTTTCTTTCACAAAAGAGGGTATAAGGCTTCCCCCGCCGCAAGCGGCGCACATCAAAGGTGTCCCGAAAATCATGCGCTAGCCGGTGAATTTGCGCATAAGAAATGCCGTAATCAAGCAGGATGGTACCAAAGGTTTCCCCTCGTTTTACCCGGCCGTGTATTACCTCGAAAGAGTCCAGGGCCAGGCCAAAAGAACGCTGCGGAGCAGGCGGAGTAGGCGTCGCCGCCGTCTTTTCTTCCCCTACCGGTGCGGCCGTAGAAACGGAGGAACCAGCAGCGCCCGGAAAAAAGTTATCAAAAACACCAAGATTATTAAGCAGGGCAATGGAAAGGGCCACCGCTAAAAAAGCGATGAAAACTTTGACACGTGTTGTCATGAAAAGATACTAAAAAAAGGAAAGCGCCGAGAAAATTGATAGAGGCAAAATTACAACTTTTCCTCCTGCTTAGCTCCTCCCTGGGGCTTCGGGGCCTCTTCAGCTTCCTCTAGAACCGACTGCACCCAACTTTTACCCCATTCTTCTTTTTCCTGGGCCGTCCATAGCTCTGGGAAAAAGATGCGCTTTTGGAAGCGAGGGGGCAGGTACTTTTGCCAGTTGGTGCCCCCGGTACTGAGAATATCATTAGGTCGCTGGGCCAAATAAACCGCGGAAGTACGATAGTGCTGCAGAGGCCAGTTGACGTTTACATTCAAGTCCAGCTGCCGGAGCTGCTCCCGCGTGCTTTCCTTATGTTGCTCTTCCTCTGGAAGGGATCTATACACTTGCCAAATGTTACACTCCTGATAATCCCGGGCCATCTGCAGCAGTTTAGGAGAGTATTTTTTCTCAAACTGACGCAGGGTGAGGGTTTTTTGCCCGGTATCGGCCATAGTAGCTCCTTTTTTCCAGTACACGTACTGGTAAAGCTTCGGTATATCATGGGCCTCCTCGCGAAGCGCTTCCCGATGGGGCAGCTCCACGAGGTTGATAAAATCGGTGGCCCCGATCTCAATCATACGGTACTGAACGCTTTGAAAACCACTGGCCGGTATCAAAGACATCCGAAACTTTAAAAACTCCTCGCGCTTCATTCCCCGTTCCATCACCCCAAAGGAGTGGGTCAAGGCGCTAAAATACCGGTTGATACGCTGAATCTTACTCACAAATGTTTCGCCATCCACTTCGCCCCTGGCCTCCGCCAGCTGGCTTATTTCGTGCAGCGATAGCTTGAAGTAAAGCTCCGTGATTTGGTGGTACATGATAAAAACCTCCTCATCCGGAAAAGAGGTGATCGGGTTTTGCAAGCTCAGAAGCGTATCCAGATGTATGTAGTCCCAGTAGGTATTATAATCCTGATACAAAAGCCCGTCTAAAAAGGCCAAAAGCTCCTGTCCACTGGCCTCGTATTTTTCCGCCAGCGCATCCAGGCGGGACTGTATTTCGGGGGTGATTTCCACTTTTTCGGCCATGAGAGCAACTTTTATATTCAGGAAAACAAACAGCGCCTACAAAGATAGGGCTTCGAGGCTAGCTGGGCAGACCAGTCCCTGCCCTCAGCGCAGCACCCCGCGGTGGCGAAGCCCCTTAAAACCACTCAAAGCCACTTTAATGCTACCTACCATAAGCTGCGAACGAATAAGCAAGGGCACTTGATTGGCATCGTCACTCACCCACAGGGTCATACTTTCTTCACTCTCAAAAACCCGGCCTTCCTGCACAGCGGGTTCAAAGCGCAGGGCTGGCACCCGGCCCCACTTCGTATCCAGGGAGGTACGGCCTTTAAACTGGAGGTTAAAGGGGAACATCTTATGATCCAAAAATACCGGGAAACGGATCACCTCCCCCACCTGCAGCGTATCCGTACGCAGGCTACGGGCAAAATAAAAGGCACTAAAAAGATCCTGGGTAAAGGGCGGCAGCGCAAAGCTATCCTTAGCCGGGGCTTTACGGTCAAAAACCCGCTGCCGCGTCTGGTTAAAAATCAAATGTCGTTTGATGGTATAGCCGCCCTCCTGCACGTCTCGCACAAACTCCCAGGGCAGCAGGGCCTGCGTATCGATATAGGTTTCATAGCGATCGCGCACCTTGAAGAACCAATCCGTCATCCCCACCGAGCGCCCCGTTCCTACCGCTTGATACACCGGCCTGCCCGCCCGCCGGGTAAGCCCCTCCACCGCAATACGAGCCCGGCCGGCCGTTACCGGCCCATAGTGAATCCGGTAGCGCAGTTCCTCACCTACTTGGAAAGCCTGTTGGGGCCAGCTACGGGGTACTTCCTGGCTTTGGCCTGCCGGCCAAATGAGCAAGGTCGCCACGAGCAGGCTCAGAGATCGTAAAAGAATGCAGTACCGGGCCATAAGCTTCATCTTGACGTGCCGATAAATATTAGCAAGAACCATTCCCACAGCCACCTTTACCGCTCAAAAAACTCCGATAGGGTTCCCCGGGCTGCCCCGTACACATCATCTACGGCGCTGTCGTAACCCGGGATCAAGTCGATGTTGTAATAGCGCTTAATTTCCAACAGTGCCAGCACCAATACCACGAACCAAGCTAATAAGCCGGCGGCCTTGAATAAAAGGTCCAGCCAGGCCAGGAGATGGCCCTGCCAGCCCATTTTTTTAGGTTTTTGAGGGAGTTGAGAGGGACGGTGTGTCAAAGCAGCACGAAAATAGGTAATCCGGTACTTTTAGCACCCGCATCCCCTCTTACTGGACGATGTTCACGATCTTCCCTGGCACCACGATCACCTTACGTACCGGTTTGCCGCCCAGGTATTTTTGGGTTTTTTCCAGCGCCATAACCGCTTCTTCCACGGCCTTCTTATCCAGGTTCAAATCCAGTTCCTGCGTAAAACGTACTTTGCCATTAAAAGAAATGGGGTAAGCATGGGTGCTTTCCTGGAGGTAACTTTCCTCATAATCCGGGAAAGGAACGTGTTCAATGCTACCACTGTAACCCAACTGCTCCCAAAGCTCCTCACTAAGGTGCGGCGCAAAAGGAGAAAGGGTAACCAAAAAAGGCTCCAAAATAGAGCGTTTATGACATTTCAGCTCGCCGAGCTCCTTCACGGCTATCATAAAGGCGCTCACCGCCGTATTAAAACTGTACTGCTTCAGGTCATGGGTTACCTTTTTAATGAGCTGATGGAGGCTTTTGAGTTCCTTTTCGCTGGGCTTTTCCTCGGTCACCAGCCAGGTATCTTCCTGCCAAAATAGCCGCCAGGTTTTCCGCAAGAAATTGTGCACCCCGCTGATGCCCGCCGTATTCCAGGGCTTGCTCTGCTCCAGGGGGCCCAGAAACATTTCGTACATCCGCAGGGTGTCCGCGCCGTATTGCTCGATGATGTCGTCCGGGTTTACCACGTTGTACTTAGACTTAGACATCTTTTCTACTTCCCGCACCACTTTGAAGCTGCCATCGTCCTCGGTTATCATTTCCGCCTTGGCCAGGTCGTCGCGCCAGCGGCGAAAGGCGGCTACATCCAGCTGGTCATTCGCCTCCACCAGGCTCACATCGGCATGAATGCGATCGTACTGCTCGGGATCTTCCACTTTCCCGGCACTCACCAATACGTTTTCACCACTGCGGCGGTACACGAAGGCGGAATTGCCCAGGATCATCCCCTGGTTGATCAATTTTTTAAAGGGCTCATCGGCTTCGATAAAGCCGCGGTCTTTCAAGAATTTGTGCCAAAAACGGGTGTAAATAAGGTGACCGGTAGCGTGCTCACTGCCGCCCAGGTACAAGTCCACTTGTTCCCAGTATTGCTGGGCGCCGCGGCCTACGGGCTCCGTCCGGTTGCGCGGGTCCATGTAGCGGAGGTCATACCAACTGCTGCCGGCCCAGCCGGGCATGGTGGTAAGCTCCAGCGGGTAGCCCTCCCCCGGTGGTACCACCCCTTTATCGGGATGGTAATGCCAGCGTTCTGCGCGGGC
>CAJXMS010000200.1 GCA_913056475.1 uncultured Bacteroidota bacterium | reverse complement strand
GCAAGCGGCTTACTTTAAAACGGTAAACATCTCTCCCGCTGCTCTTCTTATATTTGAGTATTTAAACAACTCCTTATGGAAGAGCATAAAGTACCCGTCCGGGCCATAGAAAATCTCACCCACGACGTAAAAAGACTGACTATCGATAAGCCGGCCGGCTATCATTTCACCCCTGGGCAGGCCACTGAGGTGGCCCTGGATCAAGACGGCTGGCGGGAAGAAGGCCGCCCTTTCACCTTTACCTCCCTGCCTGATGAGGATCAGCTGGAACTGGTGGTTAAGTGCTACCGCGATCACAAAGGCGTCACCCAAAAAATCGACAAGCTCAACATCGGCGATCACCTTCTCCTACACGATGTGTGGGGCGCCATTCATTACTCTAAACCTGGTGTGTTCATCGCCGGCGGGGCCGGCGTGACCCCCTTTATCGCCATTTTTCGCCAGCTCAAAGCACAAGGGAAAGTTGGCCCTAACAAACTCCTCTTTTTCAACCACACCCAGCAGGATGTGATTATGCGGTCTTTTTGGGAACAAACCCTGGGAGATAACTTTCATTCTTTCCATACCCACGAAGGGGACGACCGCATCCATGCCGCGCTTTTGAAAAAATACGCTCAGGCGGGCGATCATTTTTATCTCTGTGGGCCGGATGGCTTCGTAGAGGCTGCCCAGGAAGCCATTCAGGCGATAGGAGGTAGCACCGCGGCCATTACCCTGGAGGCGTAAAAGTCAAGGCTCATTTGGCTTAGTTATGCTGATGGCCCTCCCCCTACCTTCAGGGCCGCCTGCTGCCCTACGGGACTCAAATTCATTTGGCGGAAGCCAACTGCGCCGCCGGGTAATGCTGTGTGCCCCGATAAAATATCCAGGCCGTAAGCGCCATCAGCACGTGGCTAATGTCTGAGTGATTAAACCATGGACTGAAGCTGAGGCGGAAGCTAAACACCAAAGCCGCTCCAATGGCCAATCCCACCCCCGCGAAGGCGTATTGTAAAAATCGGTTATGCCGCCCTTTCCGCCAGTTGAAAATGGCAAAACCAAAAACCACCACCAATAAGCCGTAAGCGGTGTGGTATTCCACAAAGTGGAAGTTTTGGGTAATTACCGCCAGGCTCATGAAAATGAGTAGTTCGCCCAAATTGAAGTAATAAAAAAAGCGCACCCAGCCCGATTTCATCAAGGGTTCGGTATAGAAGATAAAGGCCCGCTCGAGCAGCATAATGCCAAACATACTGATGAGCCAACCGGGCACCTTTCCCCAAAAGCCAAAGAAATAAACGAAGGCATGCCCTAAAACGCCGCCCAGGAAAGTAGCCGTCCCCATCAAGAGAAAAAACCAGCGTATGAATGCGCTAATTCGATCGGCGGGAAGC
Source organism: uncultured Bacteroidota bacterium (assembly GCA_913056475.1). Lineage (GTDB taxonomy): Bacteria > Bacteroidota > Bacteroidia > Flavobacteriales > Schleiferiaceae > CAJXMS01. The sequence goes on along the minus strand of CAJXMS010000200.1, from coordinate 3,181 downwards.
GTTCTTAAACCATACCAGGCATACCAGCTTACCAGGGCCACCAGTACATCCGTGGCGGCAGTCACAGGTTCATCTACCCGCAAATTACCCAAGAAAATGCTTGGTTGGTCCATGCCGCAAAGGTTAAAAATTAAATGGGGTGATGCGCTTTACCCGAAAACTTTGCAAAATAGCCCCCACCACGGCCATGGCACAGCCCAGCAATATGGCCAGAAAACTTACTTCCCGGTCCAGTAATGCGCCGAAAGAAACGGGCCCCAGCGCCGTGCTGATCACCATCAAAACCGTAAAAAGGCTCCTTACCGTACCTAAGTACCGCGTCCCAAATAGTTCCGCCTGCAAGGCGCTTTTTATGGTGGAGCCCATACCGTTAGATAGGCCCATGAATAGTAACCCCACGGGATATACCCAGGGGGCCTGAATAACAGCCACCAAAACCAGACCGAGCACGTAGGGGGCGAAATAAAAGGGAAATAACCGCCGCGCGGTAAAGCGATCTACCAGGGAACCCGACACGAACATACTGAGCGCACTACTGGCCGCAAAAGCCGCCAGGGAGCCCGCCACCCATTCTTTACTCCAGCCCCGCTCCTCCCCCAACACTACTTGAAAGAAGAAGACAGCCGTGTTAACAAACCCCAGCAAAAAGACATTGGGGGCCAAAACCCAGAAAGCTCGGGTCCTTAAAAAATAGCGGGGCCCGTAATGGGTCGCTGCGCTTTGCTTATCCCCTTTTTGGGCTTGTAGCAGTGGAGGGGCGGTGTTGGTCCCCTTAAGCAGAAGAGGGATGCCCGGCCCTACGGCGGCCACCAGCACCACCGCGCTTACCACCAGCGCCCCGCGCCACCCCACTTGCTCCATCAGCAGCGCTATCACCAGGGGGAGAAGAGCCTCTCCTGCAGGAAAGCCCAGCGTAGCCAGGCTGATCGCCTTGCCCCGCGCCGCATCAAAATAACGCCCCATACTGGTTACCGAAATATGGCCCATAAGGCCCTGTCCGGTAAGCCGAAGCCCCAGTAGGCCCAGGCCCGCCCATACCACGTGCTGCGTGGTAGCCAAGGTAAGCAAAGCCACCACGTAGCCCCCCAGCGTGAGCCACGCATACCAACGCAAATCCCGATAATCGATAAAGCGGCCTACCCAGCTCAACAGGGCCGCACTGCCCAGCGTGGCGGTAGCGTAAAGGCTGCCCATCCAGCCCTGGCTTAGCCCCAGGTAAGCGGATAGCTCTGGCACGTAGAGCGAAAGCAGGAAGGTTTGCCCAAAACTGGAAAAAAACGTCAGCAAAAAACCGAAACCCAGCAAGCGGGGCGCGCCCCGCAGCAATTGCCCAAATCCCCCCATCAATTAGCGCTTAAAGCGGCTTGGCAAAAACACGCCTCCACGCACCGCAGCGCGTAAGCCCAGCAAGAGCGCCAGCGGAAACAAGGCCGGGTGCAGCGTTTGTGGGAAAAAGAACCAGCCCAGCACCACCAGCCCATACCAAACGGTCACACCCCGGAAGTACTTGCGAAGCCAGCCTGGCATTTTAGCTCGCCAGCACCAAAGCGCCAGGGGAAAATGCAGCGGTAAAGCCCACAAAATATTGTAATTTTCCGCAGCTGCTGCGTGATCGGTAGCCCCCCACAGCAGCGAGAGAAGCCAGCCCAGCAATCCTACCAGGGGAAAACTGATCCCGTCCCAAACGCGACTTATCCGGGGCCACCGCCTACCGAGCAGGGTAACCAGCAAACCCACCCCCAGCAGGCCCCAGCCGGCCAGGAGGGGGCGCAACCCCTCGTATTCCGCTTGCTTCTCCCCTCGCACAGTTACGATGGTTTCCTTCACTAAGGGCTTATGCCCATGGGCGGTTAGGACCCGCGCCGCCGCAAAACCCTTTTCGATATAATCAGGCAAAAACATATACTCCCTATCGCTCATCTGCTTGTCCATCGGGGTACCCAAGCAAAGGTCTATCCCCAGGTCTCCCCAAGGCTGGCGGGTGAGATAGCGGTCACAAGCTTCGCGAAAGCTTTCCTGCCGCTCCACATAATTGGTATCAAGCCGCAGGCTATCGCCCAGCACCGCTTTCAGGCCATCCCGAATCCGGGTGGCACAGTTGTCATAAAAGTAGTCGTAATTATAAGTCCGGTTTGCCGGCAGGGCATTTATCTGCAAAAAGTCAAAGTAGGCCTGCTGGCGAGCTGCACGAAGGTTTAGGACTTGTTCATGCACATAACGGCCTTCAGCCCGGTACTGCCGCAAAAAACCATCGTAGTCCTGCACAGCCAGCTGATAAAGCAAGTGCCCGCGTGTAAAGTTGAGGTAAAAATTGGGCTGGTCAAAGTCAAATACCCCGTAATTATACACCAGGTCCAGCCCACTTACCGGGTCTTTTACCCGCACCGCGGAGTGCCCAAAGGCCGCGTAAAGTTCTTCGGTTCCGGGGCCACAGGTAAGCACCCGTATTTGGGCCTCCTCACTGAGCTGCCATTGGCTCAGGAGCTGCAGCGGCAGCAGGCCTATAAGCAAATATCTAAGCATGGCCTCAAAGTTACACCCTTGTCCCGAGCTGTCGCAGCGCCCTCCTTATTTAAGCGCCTTTTTGGCCTCCCGGCCAAATGTGCTTCAGGTCACCGAGAGGAGCTTGCGGCCCGTTGAAGCCTTGAAAATACATGAAACAGGCCCACCTTTGCAGTATGGAAACCAAAGAAACCTTTAATGTAAAGGGCATGACCTGCGCCAGCTGCGTAGCCAGCGTAGAAAAAGCCCTCCAAAATACATCCGGCGTGCGGGAAGTTTCGGTCAACCTGGCGGATCACAGCGCGCAAACCACCTTTGACCCCACCGAAGTAAGTCCTGAAGTACTACAGCGCTCGGTTCAAAAAGCGGGCTATAACCTGGAAGTAGCCCAGTACGATCCCCTGGCGGAAATGGAAAGCCGGGAAAAAGCCAAGGTAAAAGCCGCCCGCCAGCGCTTCATAGGCGCTGCCGCCCTGGCCCTACCCGTTTTTATCTTGGGTATGTTTGCCCCTGCCTGGCCCTACACCCCCTGGCTCAGCTTGGTACTCACCTTACCGGTTTTAGCCCTTTTTGGCCGTCATTTCTTCACCGTGGCCTTTCGCCTGGCCCGCTATGGGCATACCAATATGGACACACTGGTGGCCCTGAGTACCGGTATGGCCTATCTGTTCAGTGCATT
>CAJXMS010000199.1 GCA_913056475.1 uncultured Bacteroidota bacterium | reverse complement strand
CGGGGGCCAAAGCTGCGCAAGGTAAGCGCCACCTCCTGGGGGGTATCATCCACGAAGATCAAGTTGCGGGTGCTGGGCTGGGCTGTTACCGGTGGTACCACCAGCAGGGGTTCTTGCTGTTCGCCATCTACCCGGTCGGAGTACTCGTAGTGGGCGGTAACCGGCAGGGCCAGCACCTGATCGTCCAGGCCCAGCAGTACTTGCATTTCCATTACGGCTGGGTTTTCGGGCTCGCCTATCTGGCCTGGATCTTCTACCTGAAAGACGGTTTCGTAAGGTTTGCGCAACCAGTAGGGTTGGGAAGTTTTGCTGAGGGGTTTTTGCTTTAGCTCGATTTCTACGGGGCGATTTTGAGGCAGGCGGGCCGGCGGACCGTAGGCGAGTTCTTCCGCCTCACCGATGGGTCCTCGAAGGGGGCGTAGGTAACGGGGCTCGTTGGTGAGCATGGTTTCCCGCCGGTGAATGGGCGTGTGCTCCGGAAAATAATAAAGGGGGAGGGGGCTGCGGTTTAAGATCTCCACGGTGAGGGGCACGCTGCTATCAGCGAGCAGAAAAGCGCGCGGGGCCCGCACCTCCAGATGGAGCCCCATACTCCGGGCGATCAAATCTTGAACGCGGTCCATGAAATACCTTCTCTCGGGGATGGCGCTCTTTTGGCGAAGCCGGGCCTGCAGGGCTACCAGGGGGCGTACACTCTTCCAGGGCGCCTGTGGGTCAAAGGTTTCGATGATGCTATCCAGCAGGGAAGACGCCCTTTGCCAGCCGTAGCGGGCCCAGGTGGTATCAACGCCTTCTAGCAGGTGGGTTTCGGCTCGCTGGCCCGCCATGTGCTGAAAGTATTCGGTTACCGCTCCGCGGTCTACCGATACGCCAAAGCCCTGGCTCTTGTGCTGGGTGCGGGAGTAGCTGGCTATTTGGTTGCAGGAAAGGCCCAGGAGCCCGTTGTAAGCGCCCACTTCCTGGCCAAAAATATCGTCTCGTACTTGCGCCAGGCTATCCAGCTTGGGGTTCCACCAGGTGCTTTGGTTCCACACCAGTCGTTTGGCTTGCCAGGTATCCAGGGTTTTTAGCTGCCCCGGGAAGGCGCTCTTTTGCGCGGCCAGCGCAAATGCCTCCCGCGCCAGCTGAGCGCTGGCTACGTGGTGGCCGTGCCCGCCGTAGCTGCTGTCCGGGAAGCGGGTGATGATCACATCCGGGCGAAAGCGGCGGATCACGCGGACCACATCGGCCAGCACTTTTTGCTTGTCCCAGAAGCGCAGCGTTTCCTCGGCCGTTTTGCTGTAGCCAAAGTCTACCGCCCGCGAGAAAAACTGTTCGCCGCCGTCTATGCGGCGGGCCTGCATGAGCTCCTGGGTACGGAGCACGCCCAGGCGGGCGCCCAGTTCCGGACCTATCAGGTTTTGACCCCCATCACCGCGGGTCAGGGAGAGGTAAGCGGTGCGTACGTGGCGTTGGTTTTCCAGCCAGGAGATCACCCGGGTATTTTCATCATCGGGGTGAGCGGCCAGGTAAAGCACCCGGGCGCCATTTTGCAGTTTGTGCAGGTCGTGCAGAATATGCTGGGCCCCCTGGCGGGGCACCTGGGCGGAGGCGAAGCGGCCTGCGGCCAAAAGTAGGAGTACCCAGCCGAGCGGTCGGAGGGATGATATCAAGGTGTGTCGCATAGGGCGGAGCTCGTAATAGCTATAAAGAAAGGTCAAAGCTAAGAAATGCCCGTCCGCTGGGACGGTTTTAAAAGGCAAGGTAACCTGGAAAATTAGTGCCATGGGGCTTGCCGGGTAGGGGCAGGGCGCCTTTAGGGGGGCGAGATAAGGACGAGGGCGTCGCTCGCCAGCAGCGGTTCCCGCCCCGCCTGCCGCCTTTCAATGAAGTCGCGGCGCTGCTTTGTTCTCCGCTCGCAGGTGGTGACTTTTCCTATCCGCACCGCGAAAAAAGGAAGGGACCGGAGCGCTTTTTTTAGCTCAGTCATTGGTAAAACCTAATTTATCCGCTTTTTCGAGGCGCCTCGTCAAGGTCTTTCTCGATGGGCCTCCCCAAACCCCGCCGCAAATTTTATCTTTGGCCGCTCAATTTTCTTTAAGCACATGAAATTACTCGAAGGCAAAAACGCCCTGATCACCGGGGCCAGTAAAGGAATCGGTAAGGGCATCGCCCAGGAAATGGCCCGCCACGGGGCCAATATCGCTTTTACCTACCGGAGCAGTGCGGAAAGCGCCCAGGCCCTGGAAAGCGAACTGCAAACCCTCGGGGTGAAAGCGCAGGGTTACCAGAGCGATGCCGCTGATTTTGAAGCCGCCCAGGAACTGGTGGGCGCTGTTCTTAAAGAATTTGGCAACATCGATGTGCTGGTCAATAACGCCGGCATCACCAAAGACAATTTGCTCATGCGGATGAGCGAAGCCGATTTTGAGCAGGTGCTGGACGTCAATCTCAAATCCATTTTTAATCTCACTAAGGCCATTCAGCGCAGCATGTTGAAGGCCCGTAAAGGTTCTATTATCAACATCAGCTCGGTGGTGGGCATTAAGGGCAATCCCGGCCAGGCCAATTACGCCGCTTCCAAAGCCGGCATCATTGGCTTTAGCAAGTCGGTGGCCCTGGAATTGGGCTCCCGCAATATCCGCTGTAATGTGGTGGCGCCGGGCTTTATCGAAACGGAAATGACCGAAAAGCTAGACGAAAAAACCGTCCAGTCCTGGCGCGATGCCATTCCCCTGAAGCGCGGAGGCACCCCAGAAGACGTCGCCCAGGCCTGCCTATTCCTGGGCAGCGACCTTTCGGCTTACATCACCGGACAAGTGCTGCAGGTAGACGGCGGCATGCTTACCTGATCTGTAGGGCGTGCTGAGCTCCTGGCATATCGAATGGGCCTGGTCGCCCTGGTGGCTCGCTGTGGCTTTGCCGGCTGCGGCCCTGGCTACCTACTTTTTCTATTTCCGGGGCAAACATTACACCTCCGGACAAAGGCGGATTCTGGCTCTGCTGCGCTTCCTGGCCCTGGCACTGCTGGCGGTGCTCTTGCTGCGGCCGCTGTTGGAAAAGGAGGAAACCCGCCGCGAAAAACCACTCTTACTCTGGCTGGACGACCGCTCTCAATCCATTTTGGCGCATGATTCTGCCCAGGTGGTAAACTGGTATCAGGACGAATTGCCTCCGCTCCTGGCGCCCCTAAAAGATCGTTACCGCCTCAAACGTTATGGCTTCAGCGGACGCCTTGCTGATACCATCACCGGCTTTACGGGGCGTACTTCCAATCTGGCCACGGCCCTCCGCACCGCCCAGGGAAGGCATTATGGCCAAACCGTAGGGGCGGCGGTCCTGGTGAGCGACGGTATTTACAACCGCGGAGCAGATCCCCGCTACGCAGCCGGGCAATTGCCTTTTCCGCTGTACACCTTAGGCCTGGGCGATACCACGGCCCGCCGCGATGCAGCGGTGGGGATCCTCAGTTACAATGATATTTCTTTCAAGGGCAACCGCTTTCCCGTAGAAATTCCCGTTCAGGCGAAAGGCTATGCGGGTACCCGGCCCGAGCTTAAAGTGCGCCGCCTGCGGGACGGTAAGGTACTCTTTCGGGAGCGGATCAAGGTAGACCGCGGTTCTTTTTTCACCCTCAAAAAGGTGTATATCCCTGCCAAGGAAACGGGCGTATGGCGCTATGCCGTGGAGCTGGACACCCTGCCGGGCGAAGAGCAAACCCGCAATAATCAGCGGCGCTTCAACGTAAAAGTGATCCGCGCTAAGAAAAAAATCGCCCTGGTGGCGGAGCGCCCCCATCCCGACCTGGCTGCCATTAAAAGGGCCCTGGAAACGGTAGCCTCTTACGAGGTGAAGCTCTACCAACCGGCCGCAGACTTGCCCAGCGACAGCCTTTTTGATCTTTACATCTACCACGATGCGGGGGCCGCAGTCTTGCGCCAACAAAAAGAGCGGCCCCGCCCCCTGCTATTGATTGCTTACACGCCGGCGGCGCTGCAAGCGGCCGCCCAGGTTTTACCCGGCCAGTGGGAAAAGCGGAGACCTGGTAGCGAAGCCGTCCAGGCCGTGGTAGAGCCCGGCTTTGCTCAGTTTACCCTACCGGAAAACACCCAAAAGGCCCTGGCTCAATGGCCGCCCTTGCAAACCCAGTATGGCCAGTGGCGGGCGGCATCAGAAAGCCGGGTTTTTCTGCGGCAAAAGATTGGTCAGGTGGCCTCTAACCGCCCCTTGTGGCTCTTTGGACAGGGGGCGGGTCAACGTTACAGCCTGCTTCTGGGCGGTAACCTGTGGCGCTGGCGTCTTTATAATTACCGGCAGGAAGGTCAGCAGGAACAATTTGACCGTCTCTGGCAGCAGGCAGCGCAGTACCTCATGGCGGAAAATATCCAGGAGCGCCTGCAGGTAGAAGCCCCGGTCCAGGTGGCTCGACAGGAAAGCTGGTCTTTCCAGGCCCGTCTTTACAATCCTGCCTACGAACTGGTCAATGAGGTGCCGCTGGCCATGCGTTTGCGCCGGGAGGACGGCAAAACCTTTCCTTACCGTTTTTCGCGGCGGAATGGCCGCTACGCGCTGGACATAAAAAACCTAC
>CAJXMS010000198.1 GCA_913056475.1 uncultured Bacteroidota bacterium | reverse complement strand
GGTGTACCCAGGCTGCGTAACCTACCGCAAGGATACCATCCAGGCCATGGCGGAAGCAGCCGGACTGACCGCTTTCTCTACGGACTGGCCCCACCCCAATGGCCAGCAGTGGTACCTGCTGATGACCAAACGGGCGGGGCGGAAGGCCCCGGCTATTTGCCGGTTTTCCCTGGCGCATTATGCCTACGAGACCTCCCCAGCCCCCGCCGAACCAAGCTTATGGGAAAAGCTAAAGTACCACTGGAAAAGGCGCATAAAGTTTTAAGAAAAGCGGAAGACCGGAGCCCTCAACCAAGCCCTGGATAAAGCCTCCATGGGCCCCGCCACAAAGGCACCGCTTAGCGCCCTTACCCGGCGAAAATCTTGGACGGCCAAGGGGGTGAAAAACCGGTCCACAAATGAACCGGAATGAGGCTTTCGGGTTTACTTCCGAATTCACTTTACCTCAAGTCTTCCCATGAAATTGACCAACCTCGAAGCGCTTCAAGCGCACATAAAAGGCGCCCGTGCTGAAGTTATCGACCACCCTGTATACGGGCAAATGGAAAATTTGGCAGATGTACGCACCTTCATGGAGCATCATGTCTTTGCGGTGTGGGACTTCATGTCTCTTCTCAAGGCGCTGCAAAAAGAACTTACCTGCGTGGAGGTTCCCTGGCTTCCCAAGGCCAATCCTACCGCCGCTTATCTCATCAACGAAATAGTGGTAGAAGAAGAAGCCGATAAGAGTGAAACGGGCGAACGCTTTAGCCATTATGAACTCTACAAAAGGGCCATGAAAAGCTGCGGGGCCAATACTCAGCCCATCGAGGCTTTTGAGGCCCTTATCCGCGAAGGAGTGCCCGTGCGAGAGGCGCTCCGTCAGGCCCAGGCACCATCACCGGCGGCGGCTTTTACCCGTTTTACTTTTGATATCATTGAATCCGGAAAGACGCATGTCATTGCGGCGGTATTCACTTTTGGCCGGGAAGATTTGATCTCCGATATGTTTCAAGCATTAATAACGGATCTCCACCAGGAGTTTACGGAGGAGCTCGCGCCGCTTAAGTATTATCTAGACCGGCATATTGAAATAGACGGGGAAGAGCATGGAGCGCTGGCCCTTGAAATGACGGCGCAGCTCTGTGGCGGCATACCGGAAAGACTCGCGGAAGCGGGAGAAGCTGCCAAAACCTGTCTGGAAAAGAGAGCCGCGCTCTGGAGTGGTACTTTGGAAAGTCTTCAGGCCCGTTCTGGTATCACCTCTGCCTGATAGAAAGGCACCAGCCCGCCTCCGGTAAATGAGGGGAAAGTCTTCCCGGCTCCGCTCCCCCATTTGGCCGGCAGGCCCGATCAAAAAAGCAGCAGGCTGAGGGACCTAAAGATCCTCATCCATAAGTAAGTGGGCATCGGTATAGGGCAGATCAAACCACTCCCCAATGGGGGCATTGACGAGCTGGCCGCGGTAGAGATAGAGCCCCTTGCGAATGCGGTGCTGGCGGGTGAGAACGGCATCGATACCGCCGGCATCAGCCACAGAAAGGAGGATGGGCCCCATGATATTGCTTAAACAAAAGCTGGCCGTGCGGCTCACCCGGGAGGGAATATTGGGGACCCCGTAGTGGATCACATCGTACTTGCGCATAATGGGCTTATCATGATCAGAAAGCTCGGAACTTTCGAAGCATCCGCCCTGGTCTATGCTTACATCGATGACCACGCTGCCGGGCTTCATTTGCTGGACCATGGCCTCCGTTACCACGCAGGGGGTACGCCCCCCTTTGCCTCGAATGGCGCCAATGGCTACGTCGCAGCGCATCAGGGCTTTTTCGAGAATTTTGGGCTGAATCACGCAGGTGTAAACCGGCAGGTTCTGGAGGGTGGTCTGCAGGCGGCGTAGCTTGGAAAGAGAGTAGTCAAAGACTTTAACGCTGGCGCCCAGCCCCAGGGCGGTACGCGCAGCGTAAGTACCTACGGTACCGGCGCCTATGATCACCACTTCCGTGGGCGGCACCCCACTTACACCGCCTAAGAGAAAGCCTTTGCCCTCATTTACATTACTAAGATACTCGGCAGCGATAAGAATAGAGGTATTGCCCGCTATTTCGCTCATGCTGCGCACTACGGGGACAATTCCGTCCTCGTCTTCCATATTTTCGAAGCTCAGAGCGGTGACCTTTTTCTTCATGAGCTGCTCGAAATAGGCCTTGCGCTGGGTTTTGAGCTGGAGTGCCGAAATGAGCGTTTGGCCGTGCTTCATTAGGCCTATTTCTTCCAGGGAGGGGGGCTCTACCTTGAGGATAAGGTGGCACTCGTACACATCGCGGGGGTGGTACACAATGCGGGCCCCGGCCTCGGAATAGTCGTGATCGGTGTAATGAGCGCTTTCCCCGGCCTCGCTTTCTACCAAAACCTGATGGCCGTTCTCGGTAAGAAGCTGCACCGCCTCGGGGGTAAGAACCACTCGTTTTTCCTGCAAGCAAGTTTCGTTGGGGACGCCTATCTGCAAACGGCCTTTCTTCTTTTTCAGCTCCAGCTTTTCTTCCTGGGGCATAAGTTCGGTGGAGGAAAATGATAAAAACTCCGGCTTGCTCATAGAGGGAGGATTTTGTGGCGAAGGGTACGGCTCTGATCGGGCGCTAAGGAGAGTTCCAACAGATCATACGCCGGCGGCAGGAAGGTACTAATTTTTTCGGGCCACTCCATAAGGCAGAGGGCATCTTGAGCCAAATAGTGGTCCAGCCCTAGATCAAGGGCTTCTTCGGGCTGCTCGAGCCGGTACCAATCAAAATGGTAAATAGGCCGGCCCTGCCCGTCCTGGTATTCATTTACCAAGGCATAAGAAGGGCTGGCTACCGGTTCCTGAACACCCCGGGCCTGACACAAGGCCCTTACGAGGGTGGTTTTACCGACTCCCATGGGGCCTTGCAAGCACACCAGCGAGTGGACCAAGGCCTCCGAAAGCGCTTGGGCAAGCGCCGGAAGCTTTTCTAAGGTAATGCCCGGGTACTCCTTTTCCATACCGGTGCAAAGTTAGGCTTCCCCAGGAGAGATAGCTTAGCGGGGCCGCAACTTTACACTGGGAATGATCATTTCCTCTAGTGATATACCGCCGTGCTGATAGGTATTGCGGTAGTACTTTACGTAGTGGTTAAAGTTATTGGGGTAGGCAAAGAAGAGGTCTTCTTTGGCAAAGAGGTAAAGCGAATTGATGTTTTGCTTGGGCAGATGAACCTTTTCGGGGTTTTTTACCTCCATAACGTCCTTGGGACTGTAGGAAAGCCCGCGGCCGGTTTTGTAGCGGAGGTTGGTATTGAGCGAGCGGTCTCCCACTACTTTGGTGGGATCGCCCACATTGATGGTGCCGTGGTCGGTGGTGAGTACTACGGGGATCTGTTTTTCCGCCAGCTGGCGAAGCAGGTCCAGGAGGGGCGCATTTTGAAACCAGCTAAGCGTAAGGGAGCGGTAGGCCTTATCTCCATCGGCCAGCTCGCGGATCACCTTCATGTCCGTTTTGGCGTGGGAGAGCATATCTACAAAATTGTACACCACCACATTGAGATCGTTTTGCTGGAGGTTGCTGAGGTTATCCACCAGTTTTTTACCGTAATCGTGGCGCGTTACCTTTTCATAGCCCAGGCTAAGCTGCCCCAGGCCGGAACGTTTAAGCTGGTCTTGAAGAAAGTCTTGTTCATAGTTGTTCTTGCCTTCTTCCTCCTCTTCTCCCACCCACTTATCGGGGAATCGCTTTTTGATCTCGGCCGGCATAAGGCCGGCAAAGAGGGCATTCCGGGCATACTGCGTAGCGGTAGGCAGGATACTAAAGAAGGCATCTTCCTGCTCCACCACGAAATAATGTTCCAATACGGGCTGAATGGTACGTAGCTGGTCGTAGCGTAGATTGTCTATCACGATCCAAAAAAGAGGCCCCTTTTCCACCTCGGGCTTGATGTGGCGCTTGAAGTAGGTGTGGCTCATGGTGGGAGCCTCCTGGGGCTGGGCAAACCAATCTTCGTAATGATGGCTCACGAATCGAAAAAACTGGCTATTGGCCTCCTTTTTTTGCGAGTGCAGGATTTCGTTTAAGCTTTCATCTTCCAGCTTATCCAGCTCCATTTCCCAATAAATGAGGCGCTTGTAAAGGCTTACCCAGCCTTCTACGTCGCGCACTTCGGCCAGGTCCATGGCTATTTGCCTAAACTCCTGCTGGTAATTGCTGGTGGTTTTTTCGCTTACCAGGCGCCGGTTGTCCAGGTGCTTTTTGAGGGTCAGCAGCACCTGCTTGGGATTTACCGGCTTAATGAGGTAATCGGATATTTGCGCGCCGATGGCCTCTTCCATGATCTGTTCCTCCTCGCTTTTAGTCACCATCACCACGGGCAGCGACTGCCGGGCCTCTTTGATGCGCTGAAGGGTTTCCAGGCCGTCCATCCCCGGCATATTCTCGTCCAGGAATACCAGTTGATAGGGCTTCTCCGCCACCATTTCCAGCGCTTCCGCGCCGTTGTTCACGGTATCTACCTGGTAGCCTTTTTCTTCCAGGAAAAGAATATGCGGTTTAAGGTATTCGATCTCATCGTCTACCCACAGTATTTGATTATTGTCCATACTTTCGTTTTTCCAATTTGATATTTGTAGCTCG
>CAJXMS010000197.1 GCA_913056475.1 uncultured Bacteroidota bacterium | reverse complement strand
ACGACCTTGCCAAGGTCGGGGTCGCGGGTTCGAATCCCGTCTCCCGCTCCATGACGCAAAACCCCTCCGCGCGAGGGGTTTTTTGTTGCTAAGCCCCGGTGGCGGAATTGGTAGACGCGCCGGACTTAAAATCCTGTGGCCAGCATTGGCCGTGCGGGTTCAAGTCCCGCCCGGGGCACCTTTATTTTCCTTTCGTACAGCGCGCCTTTGGGGCGCGTTTTTTTGGCCTTCGGCCAAATGTGAAGCCGCCCGGCTGGGAAGGCCCTCTCCCCAACTTGTGGAGACCGCTAAGCCTGGCCTGAAAAGCATCCGCCAACTTGCCAGGGGTGAAAAGGACCAAAGTCTGCTCGTTTGATTTTGAAAACTTTGTAATTTTGACCCGTGTCTAAAGTACTTTCCATATTCCTCGCCCTTCTTACGCTGATTTCCAGCGTAGGCATGGTACACAATACCCACATTTGTGGCGGGGAGGTGCTAGAGGAAAGTTTTTCCCTGGGCGCCGAAAAGCTAAGTTGCGGTATGGAAGCCTTGCGCCGGGATTGCGCGCATTTGGCCCCTCATTCCGATGGGGAGAAGCACATGCAGAGCCAACCTTGCTGCGAAAATGAGCACCAACTACTTCGCTCTGAAGAGGATGCCCGTCCCAGCACTTCTACCAACCTTCTGGCGCCGGTATTCCTCCCCGCCTTTGTAAATACTTTCGTGCTTGCCCAGCCGGTAGTTGAAAAGCCGCTTGGCCTTCTGCGCGAAAAGGCGCCGCCCTTGCCGCGGGTAAATCGCCATATTCTTTTTCAAATCTTCCGGATTTAGCAGCATAATACATTTGGCCGCCAGGCCTAAAAATCTGGCTGCCATGGACCTATCATGGTCTTTGGGTTCGTGTCTTTTTCGATAACCCTCATTTGGTATTATGCTCAATAAAATCATCAAATTCTTTTTGGAGAACCGGCTGGTAACGGCTCTCGTTTTACTGCTCTTTATAGCTGGAGGCCTCGTTACGGCCCCTTTTGCCTGGCAACTGGGGCCCCTGCCCTCGGATCCGGTGCCGGTAGATGCCATCCCCAATACAGGGGCCAATCAGCAAATTGTATTTACCGAATGGAAGGGGCGTTCACCGCAAGACATTGAAGATCAAATAACCTACCCCCTTACTACTTATCTCCTCGGCATTCCGGGGGTGGAGTCGGTGCGCAGCACTTCGGTTTTTGGTTTTTCCAGCATTTACCTGATTTTTTCGGAGGATAGAGAATTTTATTGGTCGCGCTCGCGCATCCTGGAAAAGCTCAACTCCTTACCCAGCGACCTGCTTCCGCAAGGGGTACAACCGGCGCTGGGGCCCGATGCGACGGCGCTGGGGCAGGTGTACTGGTACACCCTGGAAGGGCGCGATAGCAGTGGGCGTGCCACCGGCGGGTGGGACTTGCAGGAAATTCGGTCGGTACAGGACTTTTACGTGAAGTATGGCCTTAACGCCGCCGGGGGAGTGGCTGAGGTGGCTTCCATAGGCGGGTTCGTAAAGGAATATCAGATCAATGTAAAGCCGGAAGCGCTGAACGCCTACGGCGTATCGCTCAACGCGGTACGCAAGGCGGTGAAAAACAGTAATCAAGAGGTGGGCGCTAAAACTATGGAGATAAACCAGGTGGAGTACCTGGTGCGGGGCCTGGGCTACGTGAAGAACATCGAAGATCTGGAAAAGGCGGTGGTAGATGTCCAGGACAATGTGCCCATTCGGATAAAAGACGTGGCGCGGGTACAGCTGGGACCGGCTACCCGGCGTGGCGCTTTGGATAAGGGCGGAGCGCCGGTGGTGGGCGGAGTGGTAGTGGCGCGCCATGGTGCTAATCCGCTGGAAGTCATCAAGAACGTCAAAACCAAAATTAAGCGCTTATCCCCCGGCTTACCCCAAAAGACGCTGGCCGATGGCCGGGTAAGTAAGCTTACCATCGTTCCTTTTTACGATCGGTCAAACTTGATCTACGAAACCTTGGGTACCCTGGAGGAGGCGCTTTCTCTGGAAATCTTGATTACCATCTTGGTGGTGATCGTTATGGTGTATCACTTGCGGGCATCGCTTTTGATATCCAGTATTTTACCGCTAGGGGTGCTGATGGTTTTTATTGCGATGCGCTATTTTGGGATTACGGGCAATATCGTAGCGCTTTCCGGTATCGCTATTGCCATTGGTACCATGGTAGATCTGGGCGTTATTTTAACCGAAAACATCCTCAAGCGCAAGGAAGAAGCACCGCCTGGAGAAAATCTTCTAAAAATCGTGTATCAGGGGGCTTCGGAGGTTTCTTCTGCTATCCTTACGGCCGTGGCTACTACGGTGGTGAGTTTTATTCCGGTTTTCACCCTTCAGGAGGCGGAAGGTAAGCTTTTTGGGCCCCTGGCTTACACCAAAACTTTTGCCCTCCTTGCGGCGCTGCTGATAACACTGCTCATCCTGCCTACCCTCGCCTACTGGTTGCTGGGCTGGCGTCGGAAAAGCCAGATCTTTAACCAATACGGAGGGCTTGCCCTTTTGCTATTGGGCCTAGGCAGTTTTATTTACGGGCAGCAGTGGGCCGGGGGTATGCTGTTGGCCCTGGGTGGTATCCGGGTGTTTAAGGTTTGGGGCCCCGCGGTTTGGTCCTGGCCCCGGGCCTGGCAGCATAAGGCTTACAAGCAAGCGGAGCTCCTTATCATCGCACTGGGGGTGGCTTGGCTCTTGGCTCGTTACTGGCTCCCCTTAGGCCCTGCCAATGGGATGGCCGCCAATTTCCTCTTGGTGTTGCTTTTGGTGGGCCTTGTGCTGGGGGGCTTTCGTTTATTGGAGGCCTACTACAGCCGAATTTTGGGCTGGTGCCTGGCGCATAAAGGGCGGTTCCTGCTTTTGCCCGCGCTTTTACTCCTATTGGCGCTGAATATTTGGCTGGGTTTTTCTACCGTGTTTGGCTTTATGGCGCGGGGCTTCCAGCAGGTGGGCTGGGACCCCTCGAAAACCACCGCCTGGCAGAGGGCCTCTGAAGCTTTCCCGGGTTTAGGCACCGAATTCATGCCTGCCCTGGACGAGGGAAGTTTTTTATTGATGCCTTCCAATATGCCTCATGCCGGCATGGCTCACAACCAGGCCTCGCTGGCTCAAATGGACCGCCGGCTGGCCCAGATCCCCGAGGTAGAAGAGGCCGTAGGCAAGCTGGGACGGGCGGAAACTGCTCTGGATCCTGCGCCTACGTCCATGTTTGAAACCGTGGTCAACTATAAACCGGAGTATGCACTGGATCAAAATGGCCGGCGTCGCCGTTTTCGGGTGGATCGCGCCGGGCGCTTTATCACCCGCACTGGAGATACGCTTACGCAGGCGGCGGCTTTGCAGGCGGGTGTTAGCGCGGACTCCCTCCTACCAGATGAAGATGGCCGGTACTTTCGCAACTGGCGGCGCCACATTCATTCTCCCGATGACATTTGGCAAGCGATAGTGGACGTAACGCAGCTACCGGGACTTACTTCTGCCCCTAAATTACAACCGATTGAGACCCGCCAGGTAATGCTTCAATCGGGGATGCGCGCTCCCATGGGTATCAAGGTTTTTGGACCCGACCTGGCAAGGATAGAGGACTTTACCCTACAGCTGGAGAGCGTTTTAAAAGAAGTGCCCGCTGTAAAGAAGGAAGCGGTATTTGCCGAACGCATAGTGGGTAAGCCTTATCTTCATCTCGCCATTGACCGGGAAAGGATTGCCCGGTATGGTTTGAGTGTCGCCGAGGTGCAGCAAACCATCGAGACCGCCGTAGGGGGCGAACGCATCACCTCCAGCGTGGAAGGACGCCGGCGCTTCCCGATACGCGTCCGCTATCCAAGGGAACGGCGCCATACCCCGCAGGCTATCGGTGATATCCTTATGGATACGCCTACGGGGGCCCAGGTTCCCTTGGAAGAGCTGCTGGATATCCGTTATAAACGAGGCCCGCAGGCTATCAAAAGTGAAGAGACCTTTAAGGTGGGCTACCTCACTTTTGACCGGAAGGTGGGATTTTCGGAGGGAGAAGTAGTAGACCGGACCCGCCAGGTTATAGAGGAAGCCATAGAAAGGGGCGAATTGTCTATTCCGCCGGGGGTGAGCTATCAATTTGCGGGGAATTATAAAAATCAAGTTAGAGCCGAAAAGCGCCTATCCTTGATCGTTCCCCTGGTGCTCGGGCTGGTCTTTTTGATTCTTTATTTTCAGTTCCGCTCGGTTTCTACGGCCCTTATGGTTTTTTCCGGTATCGCCATGGCCTTTAGCGGGGGCTTTATCCTTTTGTGGCTGTACGGGCAAAGCTGGTTTCTCGACTTTTCCCTTTGGGATACATCTCTTCGGGATATCTTTCAAATTCAAACCATCCATCTGAGCGTGGCGGTATGGGTGGGCTTTGTAGCCCTGTTTGGAATAGCTACGGATGATGGCGTACTCATTGCCAGCTACTTAGATAGCAGCCGGGCCAGCCATAAACCTCATACCCGGGAAGGGGTTCGCGCGGCGGTGATGGAGGCGGGCCGGCGCCGGGTGCGGCCAGCCTTGATGACCGCTGCTACCACCATGCTGGCTTTATTGCCCATTCTTTCCTCCACGGGCCGGGGCGCTGATATTATGGTGCCCATGGCCATCCCCT
>CAJXMS010000196.1 GCA_913056475.1 uncultured Bacteroidota bacterium | reverse complement strand
TGTGAAAGCCGCCGATAAATCAGTAGTCTCGGTAAGCGTAGATAAAGTCCTTAATGTTACGGCTTCCGGAAACGCTGAGATCATCAAAAAGGGCAAGGCACAGATCAAACGCACCGAAATCAGCGGATCCGCCACCATAAGAACTCAATAATATAACAGCGTACTAAACCAATTCAATAAGTTTTTATGGCTCAGCAGGAAATACTTCGCAAAGCCGAAACTTGGCTTTCAGAAACGTACGACGAATCCACCCGCGCAGCCGTCCGGGAGCTGATCCGCCAGGGCGGTGAAGCTCTAGCGGATGCCTTTTATCAAGACCTTGATTTTGGTACCGGCGGATTGCGCGGAGTGATGGGCCCCGGCACCAATCGTATTAACCGCTACACCTTAGGGGCGGCTACCCAGGGGCTGGCGCATTACCTAAAAAGCCAGTTTCCAGACCAGTCCCTACGCGTGGCCATAGCTTACGATTCCCGGCATAATTCACGTGAATATGCCCAGGCGGTAGGGGAAATACTCTCTGCCAATGGCATAGAGGCCCTCATCTTTGAAGAATTACGGCCTACGCCGGAATTATCCTTTGCTATCCGGCACCACCAGTGCCAGAGCGGCATTATGATCACCGCCTCGCACAACCCACCGGAATACAATGGTTACAAGGTTTATTGGCAAGACGGCGGCCAGCTTGTGCCGCCGCACGACCAGGGCGTGATTGCCGAAGTTCGGAAGGTAAAGCACCACGCCATCCAGTTTGGCCCCCAAAAGGCGGCGATCACCACCCTGGGAAAAGAAACCGATCAAGCTTACCTGGAAAATATTAAGCAGCTCAGTTTCCAAGATGCAGGCAAAAAAGAGCTCAAAACGGTTTTCACCTCTATCCACGGAACCAGCATTACCTTGATCCCGCAAGCCTTTGAAAATGCCGGTTTTAAGCATTTCTTATCCGTTAAGGAGCAAGCCCAGCCCGATGGCGATTTTCCCACGGTAAAATCTCCCAATCCCGAAGAAGCCGCTGCCCTGGAAATGGCCCTGGAGCTAGCCCGAAAAGAAGAAGCCGACTTGGTTATCGGGACGGATCCCGATGCCGACCGGGTGGGCATTGCGGTACGCAACCTGGCGGGAGAACTCGAACTACTCAATGGCAACCAGGCCGCTGCCGTGCTTCTCTACTATCTCCTGGAGCAAAACCAGCAAAAAGGCCTGCTCACCGGACAGGAGTTTATTGCCAAAACGGTGGTTACCTCCGACTTGCTAAGCTCCATGGCCCAGGCTTATGAGGTGCCCTGCCTGGAATGCCTCACCGGCTTTAAGTGGATAGCCGATCTGATCCGCCAGGAAGAAGGCCAGCGCCGCTTTATCGGCGGGGGAGAAGAGAGCTATGGATACCTCATAGGCGATTTTGTGCGGGATAAAGACGCCGTGGCAAGCGCCGTAATGCTGGCAGAGGCCGCTGCTTACGCCCAAAGTCAAGGGGAGTCCTTCTTTGAAATGCTCCTGGAGGTGTACCAGCGATTTGGGTTTTACCTGGAAGAGCTCATCTCCATGACCCGCAAGGGCCGCAAGGGGGCCGATGAAATTACTCAAATGATGGCCGACTTTAGAGAACGCAGTCCCGAAACCCTCGGTGGCGAAAAAGTCACTGAAGTCCTGGATTTTAAAGCGGGCCAACGCTTCCTTAGAAAGGATGGGACGGCGCAGCCATTGAATTTTCCCACCAGCAATGTGGTTCAGTTTCTTACGGAGCAGGGATCGCGCATCACGGCCCGTCCCAGTGGTACAGAGCCCAAAATCAAGTTCTACATCAGTGTAAACACCCGCTTGGAGGATAAGGCGGCCTATGAAGATACCCGTCAGTCGCTCAAGGAACGTATGGCTCGTATAAGGGGAGACCTCGGCATCTGAGCTTCTTTAGCGGAGCCCGCTGGTTCTTCTGAAAGGGTTTTTCGAGGATATCCACGTCTATGATGGCATTCCCTGGCCTATTTGCCGGGGAAGCCTCTGGCAGCTCCGGCATACTGCGGTTTGTATTTTACCTTTGAGCCTTTATCCGGAAAAATATGCGATACGCTTATTGCTGTTTGCTTGCTTTAATGATCGGCCTTAATGCCTGCCAACCGCCCTCGGCCGGCACTCCTGCGCCAAAGGAATCCTCTCCGCAAAACGGCCTCTGGCGCGGGGTCATTGCCCTTAACGACAGCATAGAGCTAGCTTTTAATTTCCGCTGGCCCCAGCGGGCAGACAGCCTTTTTATTTACAACGACGAGGAAACCATCAAAGCGGCCGTCGATAGCCTGGGCCCTGATCGTTTTCGGGTTCAAATGCCCGTTTTTGCCAACTATCTCCTTTTCCAGGCCACCGAAGAGGGCCTGGAAGGACAATACGTAAATCCCGATGCGGAGCAATATCGCTTACCCTTTCACGCTACCTACGGAGATACCTTTCGTTATCAATCTTCCCAAAAGCCTTGCTGCGCCCCAGACGGACGCTGGGCCGTACAGCTGGAAACTCAAACGGGAGATCCCAAGCCCGCCATTGCGCACTTTGAGTCAAACGGCCCGAATGTAGCCGGAACCTTCCTCACCGAGACGGGCGATTATCGATACCTCTCCGGTAGCATAAGCGGAGACACCATGCGTTTGTCGGCCTTTGATGGCGCCCATCTCTTTTATTTTGAGGCCCGTTTAAGCGAAGACAGCCTTCGGCAAGGCCTTTTCTACTCCGGCCGTTCTTACCAGGCGCACTGGTATGCCTATCACGATAGCACCCTACAACTTAGCGACCCCGATACCCTCACTTATCTTAAAGAAGGATATGAGAATATCGCTTTTTCTTTTCCTACCCTCTCGGGCGGCGATACACTTTCTCTGGATGATGACCGCTTTGCAGGGCATCCGGTAGTGGTGCAGATCATGGGAAGCTGGTGTCCTAATTGTATGGACGAAAGCCGTTATCTGCGGCAAGTGTATCAGCAGTACTATGACCAGGGGCTGCGCATGGTAGGTCTCACTTTTGAAAGGGCCCGAAACCGGGCCACCGCGCTAGAGCGGGCTCGTAAGATGAAACGGGATCTTCAGCTGCCCTATCCCATCCTTCTGGCCGGCGCTACCCGGAAAGATAAGGCGGAAGAGGCGCTGCCTATGCTCAACCACGTGATGAGTTACCCCACCACCATCTACCTGGACGAAAAACACCGGGTGCAAAAAATACATACCGGCTTTTCCGGTCCCGGAACGCCGGTTTACCCCGAATTTGTTCGGGAAAACAAGGCCTTTTTGCAGCGCCTCGTAGGGGGCCCGAAGCAATCACCTTAAATCAATCGCAAACCCTCCCTAAAAAGAAACCCTCATGAAAAATGTAGCAGTTATTGGTGCCGGAACCATGGGCAATGGCATCGCCCATGTTTTTGCCCAGAAAGGCTATCAAGTAGCTCTTATTGACGTAGCCAGCCAAAGCCTCGAGAAAGGCTTGAACACCATCGGTAAAAACCTGGACCGCCAGGTAAAAAAGGAAATAATCACCGCCGCCGATAAAGAAGCCACCCTGGAGCGCATCACCACCT
Organism: uncultured Bacteroidota bacterium; assembly: GCA_913056475.1. GTDB lineage: Bacteria > Bacteroidota > Bacteroidia > Flavobacteriales > Schleiferiaceae > CAJXMS01. The sequence continues at coordinate 1,086 of CAJXMS010000196.1, read as the reverse complement.
TTACCCAACTGGAAGAAGGCGTCCGGGAGGCAGGCCTGGTGGTAGAAGCCGCCACCGAAAACATAGACCTCAAGCTCCAGATCTTTGCCGATCTGGAAAAGCACTGTGCCCCCGATACCCTTCTTGCTTCCAATACCTCCTCTATCAGTATTACCCAATTAGCACAGGTCACTTCTAAGCCTGAAAAAGTGATTGGAATGCACTTTATGAACCCTGTTCCTTTAATGACTTTAGTAGAGGTTATTTCTGGTCAAAATAGCAGTCAAGAGACCATTGACACTGTTGAATCACTGACCCAAAAAATTGACAAAACCGCCGTTCACGCAAAGGACTATCCTGGGTTTATTGCCAATAGAATTTTAATGCCTATGATCAATGAGGCCATTGAGACCCTCTTTCAAGGGATAGGCAGTATTGAAGGTATTGACGCAATTATGAAAGGGGGTATGAGACACCCTATGGGGCCGTTACAACTAGCAGATTTTATTGGTTTAGATGTGTGTTTGTCTATTTTGAATGTATTGTACGATGGTTTTAAAAACCCCAAATACGCCCCCTCCCCTTTACTGGTTAATATGGTGAACTCTGGATTACTAGGCGTGAAATCTAAAGCCGGATTCTATCTTTATGAAGATCCAAAAAATCCTATTGTAAATCCTAGTGTTAAAATATAAGTATGTCTATTTCAGAAAACCTAAAGTTTTTTAAAAATGAGCTCCCAGAAACGGTTAGCCTAGTCGCGGTATCTAAAACAAAACCATTAGAAGACTTGGAAGAGGCTTACGGATTTGGACAGCGAATTTTCGGGGAGAACAAGATCCAGGAAATGACAGAAAAGTGGCAGCTTTTACCTAAAGATATTGAATGGCATATGATAGGCCATCTTCAGCGTAACAAAGTTAAATATATAGCCCCGTTCGTACATTTGATTCATTCTGTTGACAGTGTGAGATTGTTAAAAGAAGTCAATAAGCAAGGGAAAAAGATTGATCGCATTATTTCTGTACTTTTACAAATTCATATAGCGGAAGAGGAAAGCAAATACGGATTAGATGAGCAAGAGCTCCATGAATTACTATCTTCGGA
>CAJXMS010000195.1 GCA_913056475.1 uncultured Bacteroidota bacterium | reverse complement strand
GGAGGAGGTACTGGACTGGGAATTTGACACCCCGAAGGTGAAGTGGTACCAAGGGGCGCAACTCAATATAACGGAGAACTGCCTGGATCGGCACCTGGAAAAACGGGGCAATAAACTGGCGCTGATCTGGGAACCCAATGACCCCAAAGAGCGCTTTCAGCGCTATACCTACCGGGAGCTTTACGAGGAGGTAAACAAGGCCGCGAATGTGCTCAAACAAATGGGCGTGCAGAAAGGCGACCGGGTGGCCATTTATATGCCCATGATCCCGGAGCTTACCATAGCCGTCCTGGCCTGCGCCCGCATCGGGGCGGTACACAGTGTGGTATTTGCCGGTTTTAGCGCTCACGCCCTGGCCGACCGGATCAACGATGCGCAGTGTAAAATGGTGATCACGGCCGACGGCATTTTTCGGGGAACGAAAGAAATTCCCGCCAAAGGAGTGGTAGACGAGGCCCTTAAAAGCTGTACCAGCGTAGAAAAAGTACTGGTGGCGGAAAGAACCCGCTGGAATGTGAAGATGGAAGCCGGCCGCGATCACTGGTGGCACGAAGAAATGGCCCAGGCCAGCCCGGAATGTAAGCCCGAACCCATGGATGCCGAAGACCTCCTCTTTATCCTCTACACCAGCGGTAGCACGGGCAAGCCCAAAGGGGTAGTGCATACTTGCGGGGGTTATATGGTGTATGCGGGCTACAGTTTTGCCAATGTATTCCAGGTGGGCGAAAGCGATGTGTACTGGTGTACGGCGGATATAGGCTGGATCACCGGCCACACTTATTTGGTATACGGACCGCTGCTGAATGGCAGTACCACCGTAATGTTTGAAGGCGTGCCCACCTACCCTTCCCCGGGCCGTTTTTGGCAAGTGGTAGACAAGCATGGCATCAACCAGTTTTATACCGCCCCCACGGCCATCCGGGCCCTGATGGCTCACGGCGAAGACCACGTCCTAAGCTACGGCCTTTATTCCCTCAAAACCCTGGGTACGGTAGGAGAGCCCATCAACCAGGAGGCCTGGGAGTGGTACCACATCCACGTGGGCAAAGAACGCTGCCCGGTGGTGGACACCTGGTGGCAAACGGAAACCGGTGGCATTATGATCTCCGGTCTGGGCAACCTAAGCCCCCAAAAACCCGCCCACGCGGGCTACCCCCTGCCGGGAATTCAGCCGGTGCTGCTGGATCAGGAAGGCCAGGAGATAAAAGAAAACGGCGTAGAAGGCTACCTGGCCATCAAACATCCCTGGCCCAGCATACTGCGCACCACCTACGGCGATCACCAGCGCTGCAAGCGCACCTATTTTTCCCATTATGACGGCTACTATTTTACCGGCGATGGGGCCAAACGAGATGAAAACGGAATGTACCGCATCATAGGCAGGGTAGATGACGTGATCAATGTAAGCGGCCACCGCTTCGGTACGGCCGAGATAGAGAATGCCATCAATGCCAACGACCACATCGTAAGCGAAAGTGCGGTGGTAGGTTTCCCGCATAGCATTAAAGGCCAGGGCATTTACGCCTACATCATTACCAAAGAGCCGGTCCAGCAGCCCGATAAAGTACGTGCCGAGATCGTGGAAACCGTGGTAAACGAAATAGGAAAAATTGCCAAACCCGATAAAATCCAATTTGTCAGCGGCCTCCCCAAAACCCGCTCGGGCAAGATCATGCGCCGCATTCTGCGTAAAATAGCAGAAGGAGAAACGGATAAGCTGGGCGATACCAGCACCCTCCTGGACCCCGATGTGGTGGAAGAGATCAAGGCGGGGGCCCAGTAGCCTGCTCTAGAAACCCTGCTTTTTCCCCAGCCCACGGGCTAGCCCCCCTCCAGGATGACAACTTCGCCCGCATTCCGGTAAATTGTACCCGTAAAGAAATCATCACCATAGGGTTTGATGCCGCCTGGCCTGGCCTGGAAAGACGTCCTGAACCTTGTTCCTTATCCTTACCTTTGCAGGCTTACTGCAACGGCCAGACTTCCAGCCGCCACGGGTCACAACGAACCAATATCCCGATTCCGGCGTTTATCCTTTTCACGCATGCTTCATTACACCACATACCGCCATCCTGCCTCTCCGGAATGGGTCACTTTCGTCCACGGTGCCGGGGGAAGCAGTTCTATTTGGTATCAGCAGGTGCGGGATTTTCGGCAGCATTTTAACGTCTTACTGATAGACCTCCGCGGCCACGGCCAGTCCAGTTCTGCCCGCATGCCCCAGCCGGCTCTTAAGCGCTATTCTTTCGATCTTATTTGCCGTGAAATCATGGAAGTGCTGGACCACTTAGCCATCCAGCGGTCGCATTTTGTGGGTATTTCCCTGGGCACTATCCTGATCCGAGAGTTGGCGGAAAAGCACCCCGAGCGCGTACAGCGCCTGGTGATGGGGGGCGCGGTAATGAAGCTCAATTTGCGAGGGCAGCTCTTGATGCGTCTGGGATTTCTGCTCCGCTCTATGGTACCTTACCTCTTATTGTACAAACTTTTTGCCTTTGCCATCATGCCGCGGCGCAACCACCGGCAGGCGCGCAACCTCTTCATTCGGGAGGCCCGGAAACTCTACCAAAAAGAATTCATCCGCTGGTTTGGCCTCACCACCCAGATCAATCCCCTACTGGCTTTTTTCCGGCTTACCGAAAGCCAAATCCCTACGCTCTACGTAATGGGCGAAGAAGATCACATGTTTCTCCCGGCGGTGCGCAAGCTGGTGGGCCGGCACGCTACCGCCCAGCTGCACGTGATCCCGCGCTGCGGGCACGTGGTAAATGTGGAGCAACCGGTCATCTTCAATAAGCAGGTATTGGGCTTTTTATCCCAACGGTAGCCCGCAAAAGTACCTTGCCCCAGCCCGGGAAAATGCTACCTTTGCCCGCCTTAGTTGAGAGCCATTAGCTCAGCTGGTTCAGAGCGCTACCTTGACAGGGTAGAAGTCACTGGTTCGAATCCAGTATGGCTCACCGAAAACCGCCCCTACCCGGGCGGTTTTTTTTTGCCTACCCCTGTACCCCCGCTTCGGAAATCCTTCCACGACAGAGCGGCGAGAGAAATCTGGATCCTCAGGAACTTTGCCCCCGGGCAGCGGGTTAAAAAAGAGAATTTTAAATATTTACCTTATTATGGCAAAAGAAGAAAACCGCGAAGATTGGCCTGATTTGGCCATAGGCCTGTACGACAAACTCACCGGACGCAATGCCAAAATCACCTATGACTTTGACGGCTTTAAGCTGGGTATCCCCCGCAAAGTAGGCTCCACCGAAAAGGCCGAATGGGAAATGAATGGCAAACTGACCATCAGCACCAGTGAAAGCTCCTAAGAAGCGCCTCCTGCACCTCGATGCCGATCTCCAATTGCAGCGAGGACCGCACACCATTACCATTAAAAGCGACAGGGAAACCATCCGGGTTTCCCTGTCTTCTTTTTCGGCGGTACCCCGGGGCCCCTTTGGCCGGCGGCAAGCGGTCCGCTATGCCCGCCTGGCAAGCGCCCACCTGGATCAAGACTTGCTCATCGAGGTGGCGGGCAAAACACTGCTGCACCGCCAGGCCGGCCGCTGGCGGGTGCGAGACTGGGCAGCGTTGCTAAGCTTAGGCCTGCGATTTCTTGGGGGCTAAAAATAGGCGCCTACTCGCCTAAAACCTTGGGGAAGCTAATCTTCCAGGCGCCTCGCAACTCTCCTAATTTAAAATTCAGCGCCTTATCTTCCGGATACCGCTCCGCAATAGCAGCCATGGTTTCCGGCGCCACTTCTTTTTGGGGCGTCCCGTGGCATTTTAAGCAGGTGTTCATCGCCAGCGGTATGGGCTTAAAAAAGGTAACGCGCTTAGCTCCCGCCCGCACCAGCGAAGTATCATAGCGCGGCGCCAGCTGCGCCAACGCAGCAAAAGCCTCTTTCTCCGCCTTGGTTTCCAGTCCATTAGCTGGATTGCGATTGCGCTGCGCTATGCGCGATATCCGCGCGCCCGCCTGTTTGGCAGCCGCCGCGGTGAGCGAATCGGCCGCCGCATGGCAATAATCGATGGCATGCACGGGTCCGCCTTCCCGGAGGGCCTTTTTTACCTGCTGCATCAAGCTCGCTTGAGCCTGTGCTGCCAGTTTTTCCCCGGCTGCGCGGTAGCGTTCTTTCTGGGGAAAATCTTGCCCATCTGCGCCGTTCTTGCGGGGGTTCTGGCAGGCCGTAAGCCCTGCAAGGAGCAGCATGATGCCGGCCGCGTAGGGCCTTTTAAAGTACCTGTTCATAGAGGAGCGTTTTACGTTTGGCCTCCCGGCCAAAGGAGATTCTTCATTCCTGGAGGCGGTCTCGTACATAAGTTATTTCCGTTTTGCCGTGGGGGGCCGGGTTCCCCTGCGCATCAAGATTGACAAACACCAGCTTATCAATGGCCAGGACGGGCTGGCGGGTCAATTTATTGCGCACCTCACAGCGCATGGTGAGCGAGGTTTTGCCAAAGTGGGTAGCCTCGATGCCCAGTTCAATGATATCGCCCTGCCGGGGGGCAGCAATAAAGTTTATTTCTGAAATATACTTCGTTACCACGTGGTGGTTTTCCAGCTGCACGATGGCATAGATCACCGCCTCCTCATCGATCCAGCGCAAAAGGCTGCCCCCAAAGAGGGTTTGATTGGGATTGAGATCGCCAGGCTTCACCCATTTGCGGGTATGAAAATTCATAACAGTAATTTTTTACCGAATTTGCGCCCTGCGGTAAGGG
>CAJXMS010000194.1 GCA_913056475.1 uncultured Bacteroidota bacterium | reverse complement strand
CTGCCGCACTTTACGCTCCAGGCGATAGCTGCTCACCGTAGAAAACCGGCTCACCAGGCGGCGCCAATCTTCCTTTTGCCGCCAGGCCTGGGGCGCCTGTACGCGCAGATTCTCGCCCAGCTTCACCTGGCTGGTGCGCACGTAGGTGTCCGTGGGCGTAAATACCCGGATATAATCCGCCAGGTCCGGAGCCGGGGCCACCTCAAATTCATCTAGCTCTTGCTCCCCGTTGCCATTATAATCGGTAAAGGTATAAGTACCCGTTCCGGAAGGCACCTTTAAGTAACTGAACACCCGCCGGGGCTCCCGGCCGCTGCCGGTTTCGTAGAGGGTCTGGCTCACCACCACTTCGCGCCAGAGGCGTTGCTGATAGTTGAGCCGGGAAGTGATGGTTTGGATGGCAGGCCCGCTTTGCTGGGGCAGCGCCACCTGCCGCCAGTTTACCTGCCCCTGGAGGCGCCCGTTGGCCCCGTGCGCCCACTGGCCCCGCAGGCGGAGGGTTCGCTCCCGGGAGAAAGAACGCCAACTGCCCTGACGTACCGTATCTTCCCAGCGCTGGCGGTAACTCAATTCGCCGAAGTTGGACGTACTATCGCCATACCCCAGGCCCGCGCCGTACTGCCAAAACCGAAAACTGGTCCGCAAGAGGCTATCTCCGCGGCGCGCTCGCTCGGCGTTATACTCGCCCAGGGTGCTTACAAAACTCCAGGCCCTGGAACCCCAACTCTGGTCATAGCGCCCCCGCTGCCGCCAAAAATGGGTTTGCCGGAGGCTATCCCGGCTCCGTAAATAAGAAGCACGCATAGCCAGGTGGCTATGCGCCCCGCGCCGGCCCAGATGCAGCTTGTGCCGCTGACCTTCCGTGGGCCCTGCCGCCAGCCACTCCGCCTGGTAGCCTCCCTCGAGCGAATCTGCCTGGTAAGTAAGAGCGGCCCCGCCCAGCGCCACATCGCCTTGATAGCGCAGCGGCAGGCTCCACTGGCGGGCAAATTCCAGGGAGCGAATACGCTCTACCGTGGCGTAGCGCGCCTGGTTAAACTCATAACGGGCCCGGCTGGTAAGCTGGCCTTCCCCCAGCTTCCAATCGCCCTGATAGCCTAGCTTACCCGCCATGCCCAGGTCATTATTTTGATCCCGGTCCGAAAAACGATTGAGGTCCTGCCGGCTCACCGCCCAGTCGGCCCGGAGCTGATGGCCCGGGGCCAGCTTCCCCCGTGTAGAGAAATTAAGCACTTCCAGACGCCGCGGAGCTATGAGCTGGCGCACCGACGCGTAGCTGCCGCGGGGCTGCCCATTGGCAGGCGCCACCCAGCGGTACACCCGGCCATTGGCATCACTGCGCGCCAGCTCGTAATTGCCCTGCCCCTCCCCTACGAAGCTAAAGCTGGCCGCATATAGCGGGCCAGTGGTATCGGCGGTGTACACCAGCACGGAGTCGTACCCGAGCGAATCGGTAAGGCGGTAAAATAAGCCCCCCTCGCCGTAGGAGGCTCGCTGGGCGGTATTGATCTGGGCCTGATCCAGGTCATCCCCCACCTGAGCCAGGCGCTGCTTTTCGGCATCGCTGTACTCCTCCGCCAGCGGCTGGCTGGGATGGTCCTGCTCGGTGTAATAATCCACCTGAGTGGCCCACTGGGCGCCTTCCCAGCCGGTTTGGCCGTAGGCTACCGTGCGCAAAAAATTGCGCTGCGTGTACTGAAACTCCACCGTGATGCGCATATTGCGCGTAATGGGCCGCAGAGCGGTAAAGGTGATCTCCCCGGCGTTGTAGTCCATCACATAGTCATTTTGCTGGCCCCGCTGCTGCCGCTTTCCGTTGATGTACACCCGCTCCGAGCCCGAAATGATCACGATAAAATTTTCCCCTTCATTGCCCCGCAATTTATAGGGCCCCTGATTGCCTTCTTCCCCGGGAAAGCGGTTGCGGGCAAATTTTCCCCGCGCCAACCCGCCGTGCAGCCGCAAAGGTATCCGGCTGGCACCCTGCTTATTCAGGGCAGTTTCCACCCCGGCGCCGCTCATACGTTTGGCAAAGCCCAAAAAATAAGCGCTGTCCGAGGCCAGCGTGTAGTCGCCGGCACGAAGCAGGCCAAAATCGAGATTTTCCAGCTCCAGGTACACCCGGTCAAATTCCCGCAGCTGCTGCGTATAGCCGCCGGTCTGCACGGGCAGCTGCTCATCCGTAATGCTGGCGCGCAGCTGGGTACCGGCGGTGATCTGGCCGGTAAGCTGCAGGTTAAGGGCGGAGTTGAGCACCGCATCCTGATTGCTGCCCACCGTCACGCCCCGGCTTATGCTGCCCTGCGAGCTCAGCCCGGCAAAGGGCTCAAAACGTTCCTGCCCTGCCTGTGCGCCGCTGTACTGCGCTTCCCGCAGGCGGGCCTCGTCCGGCAGGCGCGGCAGCAGGCGGCTGGTATCCTTGTTTTGATAGGAAGGCCTCACGGCCAAAGGAGCCCGGCGGTACCGCAAAATGACCGGCCCGGAAGGAACGCTGTCCAAAACGAGAAACCACGGCCCTGTGCCCGCCCAATGATAGGCCAGCCGCAGGGTATCGCCCCCGGGTCGCTGAAAAGAGAGGGATTCCGTTACCGGCGGAAAAGAGTCCAGCGCCACACGCTGGGTGCCCGCCGGCAGGCGCCGCTCTACCCATTCCTGCCAGGCGGTATCCACCTGCGCTGCGCCGGCACCCGGCAGGAGCATGAGCAGCAAGAATGCCCAGCGGCGATGCGAAACAGACTGCCTCATAGGGCGGGATTTCCGGAAGGTAAAGGGATGTGCATGTTCCTGCTTTGTATTTTGGCCGTGCCGATTGGCCTGTGAACAGACGCCCCAAAGGGACAGAGGGCCAGGGCCCTTCAAGCGGACCGGGTCCAATATACTATCGCTTATGAAGATAATTTCGTACAATGTTAATGGTATTCGCGCAGCTCTCCGCAAGGGACTGGAGGAATGGCTCCAAAATGCCGCGCCGGACGTGCTCTGCATCCAGGAAAGTAAGGCCCGGCCGGAGCAAATAGACCAAGCCCTTTTTGCGAACTTAGGCAACCAAAGCCACTGGCACAGAGCCCAGACAAAGGGCTACAGCGGCGTGGGCATCCTCAGCCGCCAGGCGCCCGACTACGTAGAAGCCGGTACCGGCATCGACTACATAGACCAGGAGGGGCGGGTGATCCGGGCCGATTTTGGGGACATAACCGTAGTGAGCGTGTACGTGCCCAGTGGCACCACCGGCGGGCCCCGGCAGGAGGTGAAGATGCGCTTTCTGGAGGATTTCCAGCGCTACGTGCTCCACCTGCGGAAGTCACGGCCCCAGCTGGTGCTCTGCGGCGATTTTAACATTTGCCACACCGAGATCGATATCCACAACCCCCGGCAAAACCAAAACACCAGCGGCTTTTTGCCGGAAGAGCGGGCCTGGGTAAGCCAGTTTCTCGAGCAAGGCTTTGTAGACAGCTTCCGCCACCTGCATCCGGGCGAGCCGGATCACTACAGCTGGTGGAGCTACCGGGCCAATGCGCGGGCCCGCAACAAGGGCTGGCGCATCGATTATAATTTCCTTTCCCAGCCGCTGGCGGCGCGGCTCCAGCATGCCCGCATCTTGAACCAGGCCTTTCACAGCGACCACTGCCCGGTGCTGGTGGGGGTGGGGTAGATGGGGAACGATGGCAATTGCTCCCTGCGACCGCTTATAGTAACTTGGTAAGGGTAGGGATTAAAATATACTATGATCTTTTCCTTGCTTCCTGATATTTAGCACCCTCATAACCTCACGCATCCAAATTAAGCGCTTTCTTCAACTCTTCTTTTAAATCAGGTAAGTCCCTTTCGACTATGGTCCAAACAATATCCGGGTCGATACCAAAATATTCATGTATAAGCCTATTGCGGAAGCCACGCAGAATATCCCAGGATATGAGAGGATGCTAGCGCTTCTAGGCATCCGTAACCCGGGCAGCCGCCTCCCCTATTATCTCAAAATTACGCACCACGGCATCAAAGGTCTTTTCGTCTTCAACCAGGTCGTTGTAGCGGTAACCATGCGTATACTGCTGAATTTTGCGAGTAGCCTCCAGCATATCTTCTACCAGAAAACGATCTTCTCGCTTAGACATAAGTCAAGTCCTGCTCAATAGCCTGTAAGTATTTGGGCTTTAGGCCATTTTTGGAGACCAGGTCTACTTTTATCCCCAGGGCGGATTCCAGTTCTAATGCCAGTGAGATATAGCCAATACCCATGCCTCCCTGTAATTCCACCAGAATATCCAGGTCGCTATGATCTGAGAAGTCCCCTCGCCCATATGAACCGAATATAGCCAGCCTGGAAATGGGATACTTTTGCAGCAATGCAGGCTTGATCAGCCGCAGTTTTTGGAGTAATTCTTCTCGGGAAGCCATAAAACAAAGTTAAGCAGAAAGAGCTTCTTACTCGGGGCTTAGGCCCATCGTCCGTTATACTGGAATTTGCCCTGCCAAACGAAACCAAATTTTTACCTTGCCTCATCAAAAACGCACCTCGCTTGGAAAAATCTCCCATCCTTAACGACCCCTACCAGGAACCCGATCTGTACTACGCCACCGACGATGCCGGTGCGTTGAATTACGATGATGTCCGGGAGGGCAGAAGGCCTTACATCGAAGAAATACCCAGTATTCCCGAGCGACAACGGCAAATTTCCGGTTTAGATGTCTCGGAAACGCAGACCGGGTATGAACTCCACATGATCAACAGAATCCGAGACGAGGTTAAAAAATGGCGGCAAGACGCCTACCCAAG
>CAJXMS010000193.1 GCA_913056475.1 uncultured Bacteroidota bacterium | reverse complement strand
GGCCCGCCGGAAGGTTTATTTCTATTTGCGGTGGTAAAACGCTAATGGGATGCTTAATATTTTTAACCGTACGGTTTGCTGCGTCCTTAATCCGAACCATGACGTTGCCGCGCTCATTTTTCAGGCCTTTCATAATCAGGGTAAGTTGGGGTTCCTTTGGCCGGGAGGCCGAGCAGAGCACCAGGAGGGCGCTGATAAGCAGCGCGGGAAGCGGGCGGTACATCAGCGTATGAGTACTATGGAACCTTTTTTAGTCGAGAGCTCGCTTTGACCGGACGCTTGCTTGGTGTGGCGGAGGTTTACCTCTAGCTGGTACATATACACGCCTTGCTTGGCAGGCTGACCGTCCGCGGTGCCATCCCAGGCTTGAGAGGGCAAATATTCATCTGCCTGATGGATGAGGCGGCCCCAGCGGTCAAAGATTTTGAGGTCGAAGGAGATCACTTCACAGCTTTCCCCGATGCGGATTTGAAAAGTCTCGTTAAGATTATCACCATTGGGGGTGAAGGCATTAGGTACGTGTAGGGGACAATGCCCGGAGGGCCCGCCAGATTGGGCATGCACCAGGACTGGAAGGCTGCTTAGGGCGATGAGAATAAGGAGAATAACCTTTTTCATGACACACAAAAGTAGGAAAATCTGATTTACCGCACGGGGGCACGGTATTAAGGGCGGCGGAGAATGAGTAAACGGCGGTTTTGGTGAGCCTGCCTACTCGAAGTCCAGGGTGAGCTTAAAGCGAAGGATGCGGCCATTGCCGGCATCTGCTACGTAGAGGATTTCGTTGAAGTAAGCTACCGCACTGGGATCGCGAAACTGCGTGGGGCTGGAGCCGGTACCGCCAAAGCTGGCGCGTACAAAGCGATCGATGCCGGAAGCGGGGGGAGGGAGGATGCCTTCGTAGCCATTGAAGCTAAACTGGTAAAGGGAATCGGTGCGGGTATCGGTCACGAATATGTACTGGCTTCCATCGCCGGCCAGAGCTATGTCTACGGGTTTTTCGAAGCGATTGGGTTCATTGATGAAGCGGTCGGCCTGGGAGGTGTCGCTGGAGGCCAGGATGCGAGGCTCATACTGCGCACCAAACTGCCCTTCGATGAACTGGATATATTGCACCTTGAGGTTATTATTGGGGTCGGTGCTGGTGTAAATAAAGTCGCGGCCTCCCTGGGCGGTAAATTGAGGCGGCTGGGTGAGCGTAACGATGCCGCTGGGCTGCTGGAAGTAATCGTTAAATACGCCGGAGGAGGTGTTTACGGAGATGGGGGAGATGAACTGGTCCTGATTGTTGAAGTAAAGGACGGCGTCATTTGGCCCCAAGGGCCCCGAAGAGCCGGCGCCGCTGCGGGTCACGTAGTATTGGTTATTGCTCTGGGGGTCCTGATTATCGCCTATTATGGCAATGTTTTGGAAGCGGACTTGGTCTACCGTCTTATCAATGGGATTGCTTTGGGTATAGTAAAAGGGGTGAATGACTTCGTTTACGATCTGAGCATCGGCCAGGTTGTAGCCGCTGCCGTTAATCATCCTTAGGCGGTAAATACAGGAAAGCGTCAGGAGGGTGTCCCGCCCGCCGGCCTGGTAAAGGGTGTCTTTGGTGCCTACCACCAGCAGGTCAAACTTGCGGTCCTGAGCTATACGGGTGGCGCCAGGTACTTTTCGGCGGGCCAGGATGCGACCCGATTCGTCCATGGCTACTACTTCCTCCTGGCCGGCATCTACGGCATATATGAGCTCATCAAAGCCGGTGGTAAGGTCTGTGGGCCGGTCAAACTGGTTGAGCACGGGCAGGATGGGTACGTAGGCCACTTGCCGGATGCTGTTATCGGGCGGTATGTCGATAAAATCCAGATCGGTACGCTCTCCCAGATAATCTTCACAGGCGGAAAGAGAAGCCAGCAGGAGTACACTCAGGAAGGGAAGGAGGTATTTCTTGGGCATAAATTTAGCGCTGATCGTTCATGAGGGTAAAACGGAGGCCTACGTTGTGCTGTAGCCCCATAAAATCAGTAGGGGCAGCGGCATAGTCGATGTAAAGGGGGTGGCTGCCCAGCTGGGTGCGGAGGCCAAACCCAAAGCTGGGGTAATTGCGGTGGCGCACGTTGAGTTGATAGCCGGCCCTTACCCAAAGCAGTTCCAGGTACTGGTACTCTACGCCCAGGCGGTAGTTTTCTGCATTGTCATTGGGGTGGTTGAGCTGGAGCATGGTGTTTACGGCGTGATTGCCCTTTTTGTAAGGGGTAAGGCTGAGTCCCAATTTGAAAATGGTGGGCACGGTATTGTCATCAAGCCCGATACCCAGCTGGCGGTTGAAAACGACCGGCACATCATTATTGCTGCTGAGGGCAGAGTTGCCGCCAAAGTTTTGGACCATTACGGCAAATTGGAGGTCTTTAAAGTCGGTACGGTAGAGGAAGGATAAATCGACGGTGGCGGTGCTATTGCCGTAGCCGGCTATGCCTTCATAGATATACTTGAGGGTAACGCCGGCACTGAACATGGTGGATAGCTGCCGGGCATAGGTAGCTCCCACGGCGAGGTTGGTGACGCTTACGCTGCGTCCGGTGCCTTCGGGCATAAATTCCGTTCTTTCCTTCATCTGGCCGCTGTTTAGGCCATTGAGGCTAAAACTGAGGGTGCTCACTTTATTGTCCAGGGGAAAGTGGGCGGCGATAAAAGACTGCTGTACACCGGCGCCCAACATCAAATGGGACAGGGTGTAGTTTTGGTGCTCGAGGTCAGTAAGGCTGGCGGGGTTATTGAGAATGCTGTAGGCATCGCCATCCAGGGCTACACTGGAGCCGGAGAGGGCCATACTCCGCGGGCTGAGGTCATTTTTTAGAAAGCTCAGGGTAGACAGGCCGGCCCGCTCACCGCCAAAGTTGGGCAGGAGTTGGCCTTTGACCGCAGCGAGGGGAAGCAAAAGGGCTCCCAATAAAAAATAGAGGCTACGCATGGCTTAGAATCGAAATTGCAGTCCGTATAGAATTTGGCGGGGCTGTAAATAGCGAGCGGGATTCCGGGGGTCCACGCCACGCTCCTGCGGCCCGTTAAAGCGCGGATCGCGCCAGCTTAGGGGCACCGGATCTCCATACTCATAAGCCCGCCCGGTAACCGGGTTTATGATCTGGGCGTTTTTGGCATCCATTAAATTACGTACTTCCAGGGAGAGGACCAGCCCTTTTTCGCCTTTAAAGCCCAGGGGAAGTTTATAGCTCAGCTTGAGGTCTACGATGTTCCACGGGGTTCCCTGGCCTTGCAGATACTGGTCCAGAATGGGTTCATATTGGGTGCGGCCCTGGTCGTTTACGCCCGTTTGGCGCTGGGGGGTATAACGGTAGCCGGAGGTAAATTGGTAGGAGAGGTAGGCGCGAAAGCCCGTCAGGTCCAGCCCGGCGATAGGGAGGGTGCTATCGGGGGTAAAAACCACTCCCAGATTGACATTCCAGGGACGGTCAAAGGCCAGGAACTGTTCCCGCGTGAGGGATACTTCGCCGTTTTGCTCAATTTGAAGGGCCGATTCCCGGGCCGAGTTGGACTTACCCCGGGCTACCTGGTAGGCTACATTCCCAAAGGTGCGCAGATAGCGGCCGTAACGATAATTAAGCCCCACTTCCAGGCCGTAAATTTTCGCGTAATCCTGATTGATATAAAAGGTTTTAGATACGGGGCGCCCGGTTTGATCTTCTACCAGTACCCGGCGGGATACGATGTAGTCGAAGCGATTGTTATTGAAAGCGGTGGCCGTTAGGGCCAGGTCTGGGGTGATGCGGGACTTAAGGCCTATCTCATAGCTCACATTCACCTCCGGATCTACATCGGGATTTCCGAGGCTGGACAGGAAGCTGCGGTCCTGGTATTTTGGGTCCAGGCCCGCGTACAGAAAGCGGGGGTGGGGCAGGCGCATATTGTGGCCGTAGTTAAAATAGAGTACGTTATTCTCGGTCACCGGAAAGCTTACGTTGATCTTTGGCAAAAGCCGTGCTTTCCAGCGGAGGCCCAGAAGGCCAAAGGTCTTTTTCTTATAATCGCTCCGCACCTGGTCTATTACGGGTGCATCGGGGTCATTGACCGCGTCATCGGCAAAGGAGCCGGGGGCCCACATCGCAAAACGCAAGCCCAGCTGCGCCCGAATGCCTTTGTAAGTGATGCGATCTTGCACGTAAAAGGCCGTTTCTATGGGGTTTACCGCCCAGATATCGTTGCTGGCTCCTATGCTTTGGGAAACCGTTTGGGTGGAGTCATTGAGCTGGATCGGGGCCCCCACCCAAGGCTTGCTCACATCTACCCATTGGTAGCCCTTGAAGGTGCTCTGCACCCCAAAGTTGATCTCGTTTTGGTCGTTCGGGATGAAAGAGGCTTTGGCGTTCAGGGTGTATTCGGAGGCGTAATGGTCGTGCCATACCGGGGTGATGCCGCCGTTATTGACCAAACCATTGCCTGCGCTCACATAGTAGATGCCGGAAGGATCGTTGGGATTAAATATTTCAACCGGGTAAGTGGTAATGTTGTCCTCGTCTAAGATCTGGTCTACCGTCTCCGTGCGAAAAGGGCGCCCGTTGGCGTCAGCCCGTAAATTCGTAAACAGGCGCCCCAGGGAGAAACTTAAGCCCCAGCGCTTGTTGATCAGGTGTTTGAGGTTCAGCGCGGTAAGGTTGGAATGATGGGTGTAGGTGGTGGCGTTATCCAGGTTATTGCTGCGGTTGTACTGAAATCCGGGCCGCAGGATGGCATCAAAACCCACGATCTGCAGCGTCCGGCTGTTCTGATTTACATTCAGGGGGTGCTGGTTGGTAAGAG
>CAJXMS010000192.1 GCA_913056475.1 uncultured Bacteroidota bacterium | reverse complement strand
GTGAAGATACGACGTTCCTGGGGAAACGTCGCTACGTAGGTATGGGGGTTCCTGTTAAGGAGGTTTATACCTTAAAGGGATACCTTTGAATGTAGCGACGTTTGCTAAAACGTCGTATCGCAGGCAGAACCTACTTTGTGTTTAGCTCATCTTGATCCCACTTTACTGGATTTTCTTTGATGTATTGTGATAATTTTGCGTATTCGTTTGAGTCTCTTATAATGCGATCATGATATCGGCCCTGCCAGGCTAAGGGTATCCATAGCCTCCTGGCATGGCGGGTTACGGTGCCTTTGAACAAACGAATGGCCACTGGCAACGAACCAGTTGTAGGCGAAATTTCCGACATTTTGATGTTATCAATGTGTGATTCTTGTTTAGCAGGTCTCTCCTGAGAAGGGGTTTTTAAGCGGATAATTCCGTGAAGATGATTCGGCATAATCACAAAAGGGCCTATTTCAACGTTTTTTGCGAACCGGGGTAATTCCTGCCAAATAACATTGGCTAAAACACCTGCTTTGGAGAACTCCATCTTTCCTTTTCTGATATCGCAAAAGTAATGTCCGCGATCTTTGGTACAGATCGTTACAAAATAGTTTGTGGGCTGATCATATTGCCACCAGTCCGCTTTATGGCTCTGTCGTCTGAAATTTTTCCAAAAGGGATCTGTCATTACGTGAATATTTCTGCATTTAAAATTAAAAAATCCATACACGTGAAGTGTGCCAATTGTCAAAACGTCGTCAAAAAAAGGAGTAGACTCAAAATGACCTTCCGGGCTGAACGACGTTTCTGGGGAAACGTCGCTACGTAGAGAGGGGGGTTCCTGTTAAGGAAAGGGATCCTTCACATCGGCATGACGGTATGTAGCGACGTTTGCTAAAACGTCGTCAAGAATAAGGCAGACTCAGATCCACGCTCCTGAAGATACGACGTTCCTGGGGAAACGTCGCTACGTAGGTATGGGGGTTCCTGTTAAGAAAAGGTATCCTTCACATCGGCATGGCAGTATGTAGCGACGTTTGCTAAAACGTCGTCATAAAAAAGAAAATTCCCCTAAGGCCGCATATTTTGCTGCATCATCTGTTCCAGCTTACGGCCACCGCCGCCCTGCATCATCTTCATCATCTTGCTCATTTCGCCAAACTGCTTGATGAGCTGGTTGACTTCCTTCACGTCCTTACCACAGCCCTGAGCGATACGTCTTTTGCGGCTGCCATTAATCAGTTTGGGATTGGCCCGCTCATCGGGAGTCATCGAATAGATGATGGCCTCGATGCCCTGGAAGGCATCATCGTCCATGTCCACGTTTTTAAGCATTTTACCCATCCCGGGGATCATGCCCATCAGGTCCTTCACGTTGCCCATTTTCTTGACCTGCTTGATTTGACCGAGAAAATCGTCAAAATCAAATTTGTTCTTGGCTATTTTCTTCTGTACCCGGCGGGCTTCGTCCTCATCGTATTGCTCCTGGGCGCGCTCTACCAGGGAAACCACGTCGCCCATACCTAGAATGCGGTCAGCCATCCGGTCGGGATAGAAAATGTCAAGGGCATCCATTTTTTCACCGGTACCGATAAACTTGATGGGCTTATCTACCACGGTGCGGATGGTAAGGGCGGCCCCACCGCGGGTATCGCCGTCCAGTTTGGTCAGGATCACCCCTTCGTAATCAAGCACATCGTTAAAGGCCTTAGCGGTATGCACCGCATCCTGACCGGTCATGGAATCCACTACGAAGAGGGTTTCTTGCGGTTTTACAGCTTTATGGATGCCGCGAATTTCCGTCATCATGGCCTCATCAATGGCCAGGCGACCGGCGGTATCGATGATCACCACGTGGTGGCCGTTTTTCTCGGCGTGTTGAATGGCATTGCGAGCGATTTGCACGGGGTCTTTTTGGCCCTCCTCGGTGTACACCTCTACGTCGATCTGCTCGCCCACCACCTTGAGCTGATCGATGGCCGCCGGGCGGTAAACGTCGCCCGCTACGAGCAATACCTTTTTGTTTTGCTTGCGTTTAAGCAAATGGGCCAGCTTACCGGAATGGGTGGTTTTACCCGAACCCTGTAAACCCGCCATTAAAATCACGCTGGGTTTGGTCTTGAGATCTAGTTCCGCGGCCGATCCCCCCATGAGGCGGGCCATTTCATCACGCACCACTTTGGTAAGAACCTCCCCAGGCTTCAGGGAAGTAAGCACTTCTTGCCCCAGGGCCTCTTCTTTTACTTTATTGGTAAAATCCTTGGCGATCTTGTAGCTCACGTCTGCATCTACCAGCGCACGGCGAATCTCTTTCATGGTCTCGGCTACGTTGACCTCGGAGATTTGGCCGCGACCTTTGAGTACATGAAAGGCTTTATCGAGTTTATCCTGTAGGCTATCAAACATGGAAATGGGATTATGACTTTACGCGGGGCAAAATTAGGAAAGTCTGCCCGCTACCCCGCAAGGTAATGCCTCTTCCCCCCTCGCAGGCAAAATTCCCTACCTTTGCAGCCCTTCGAAAACACTCCCCCATGAGCGATCCAAAGCCCGACGCAAAGCAAAAAGATCTAACCTTTGATGAGTTTAAAAGCAATGTGCTTAGCGACTATCGCCTGGCGGTAGAAAGCCGGGAAACAAGCCTTATAGGCCGCCGCGAAGTCCTTACCGGCAAAGCCAAATTTGGCATCTTCGGCGATGGAAAAGAAGTGGCTCAGCTCGCCTGGGCCAAGGTTTTTCGCCCCGGCGATTTCCGCTCCGGCTATTACCGGGACCAAACCTTTATGATGGCCGTGGGCGCACTTACCACCCAGCAGTTTTTCGCGGGGCTCTATGCGGATACCAATCAGGAACACGAACCCGCTTCCGGCGGCCGCCAAATGACGGGGCACTTCGCCACCCAAACCCTCGATGAAAACGGCGAGTGGCGCACCCTTACCGAGCTCCCCAACAGCTCGGCCGATGTATCGCCCACCGCCTCCCAAATGCCCCGCCTGCTGGGCCTGGCGGAGGCCAGTCAGGTGTATCGGGAGAATAAGCAGCTCGCCGGATGGGATACTTTTTCCCGCCAGGGCAACGAAGTAGCCTGGGGGACTATCGGTAACGCCTCTACCAGCGAAGGCATCTTCTTCGAAACCATCAATGCCGCCGGCGTGCTGCAGGTCCCCATGGTGGTTTCCGTCTGGGACGACGACTACGGCATTTCGGTGCACAACAAGCACCAAACCACCAAGGAAAACATCTCCGAGATCCTCAAAGGCTTTCAACGTACCGAAGAAGAACCCGGCTACGAAATTATCACCGTAAAGGGTTGGGACTACCCTGCCCTGATTGAAGCTTACGAAAAGGCCGATAAGCTGGCCCGCAAAAAGCATATTCCCGTACTTATTCACGTTACGGAAGTGACGCAACCCCAGGGCCACTCCACCTCCGGCTCCCACGAGCGCTACAAGAACGAGCAGCGGCTCAACTGGGAACGCGAGTTTGACTGCATCAAAAAAATGCGCGAATGGATGGTCCAGGCGGCCATCGCCAGCGAAGAAGAGCTGGATCAAATTGAAAAAGACGCCAAAAAAGCCGCCCGCGAGGCCAAAAAAGCGGCCTACCAGGATTTTCTCAATCCCATCAAGAGCGAGGTAAAAGAAGCGCAGGAACTGATCGAAAAGGCCATCCCGGAGGCCCAAAATACCGAGGCCCTGCAAGCCATCGCCCAGGAGGTAGCCGGCATGGAAGACCCCTTCCGCAAGGATGCCGTGGCCGCCGTACGCCAGGCCCTGCACCTCCTGGCCGGCACTGATGGGCCCGGCCGCCAGGCCTTGGTTCAGTGGCTAGAAAAAAGCGCCTCCCTCCAGCAGGCCAAATACCACGACTACCTCTACAGCCAGAGCGCCCATTC
Organism: uncultured Bacteroidota bacterium; assembly: GCA_913056475.1. GTDB lineage: Bacteria > Bacteroidota > Bacteroidia > Flavobacteriales > Schleiferiaceae > CAJXMS01. The sequence continues at coordinate 922 of CAJXMS010000192.1, read as the reverse complement.
GCCGCTGAACATTGAAGAAGTAGCTCCGCAATATGACGAAGAAAGCCAAGAAGTAGATGCCCGGGTGATCTTGCGGGAAAACTTTGACCAGCTCCTCAACTATCGCCCGGAGGTGCTCATTTTTGGCGAAGACAGTGGCAAAATAGGCGACGTAAACCAGGGCCTGGAAGGCATTCAGCAAAAACACGGCGAACATCGCCTCTTCGATACCGGCATCCGCGAGGCCACCATCCTGGGGCAGGGCATCGGTATGGCCATGCGCGGCTTGCGCCCCATCGCCGAAATCCAGTACTTGGATTACCTCTACTACGCCCTCCAAATAATGACCGATGACCTGGCCACCCTCCAGTACCGCACCCGCGGCCGCCAAAAAGCGCCCCTGATCGTTCGCACCCGCGGACACCGCCTGGAAGGCATCTGGCACTCCGGCTCCCCCATGGGCGCCATGATCAACGCCCTCCGGGGCGTACATGTCCTGGTACCGCGCAATATGACCCGCGCCGCCGGCTTTTACAATACCATTCTGGACGGCGACGATCCCGCCCTCATTGTAGAATGCCTCAACGGGTACCGCCTCAAAGAAAAAATGCCCGCCAATCTCCGCGAAATCCGCACCCCGCTGGGTATCCCTGAAGTGATCCGGGCCGGCCGCGACATCACCGTAGTGTCCTACGGCAGCACCCTACGCATCATCCAGGAAGCCGCCCAGCGCCTGGCCCAAAATGCCGGTATCGAAGTAGAAATCATTGACATTCAATCCCTCCCCCCCTTCGACCGCGAGCACCGCATCGTAGAACAACTCCGCCATACCAACCGCCTCCTGGTAGTAGATGAAGACGTACCCGGCGGCGCCAGCGCCTTCATCCTGGACAAAATCCTCACCGAACAAAAGGCTTTCCGCTACCTGGACAGCGCGCCCCAA
>CAJXMS010000191.1 GCA_913056475.1 uncultured Bacteroidota bacterium | reverse complement strand
GGTTACGTGTACGAGTACCCGATAAACGAGGTAAATACCCTCACTTGGCAGTCACACGAGATATCACTTACTTATCGGTGGCCGCGTAAAAATAACAATAGAATTAGATCACCTCGTTTCTTTTTGTGATCAGATATTAAACTTTAGTAATGAAACAAATAGTCTTTTTTTCCCTGTTGTTTTCTATTTCACATGGTTATACTGTAGCTCAGCAATCACCTGATAAGGCTGATCAAAGCTCCTATTTCATCGAGTGGTCAGAATTAGCGGATGCGGATAAGTATCAGAGGGGAAGTCGTAATTATTTTATAAGCAAGGGGCATCGTCATTTTTATAAGGGCGAATTTGAAAAGGCGGTAAGAGCTTACAGGCGCGTTGACTCGTTATCGCCTGTCACAGATACGCTGGTATTACGGAATTATCGAGATGCCGCCCTCAGAAGCGGTCAAAAAGCCAATACTTTATCGAGTAAGGCGAGTAAAAATATAATCACTATTAAAGGTAGCATTAATCCCGTTGATCGCTTAAATTCAAAACAATCTGATTTTGGGTTCTTCTCCATCCCTGGTAAAGAATATTACGTGTCTTCTAAACCGCGAAAGGGATTTGGAAAAAAGCTAAAATACTATTTTAATAAGCAGCCCTACTTAGATGTTTACGCATTGGATCGTGGTACTTCCGAAAACGATAGTTTGATTGATTTGCCTTCTGGCGTGGAAACCAAAACACATGATGGTCCATTGTATGTAAGCCCTGATCAAAAATGGCTTTTTATTACCCATAATTATTACTACGCCAATAAAAAAGATAAAAAAAATCTTTACATCGATTATTTTAAGCGCAAAAAGAATAGGTTTGTTAAAAAAGGAATGTTGCCCTTCTGTCACAGATCATACAGTGTTCAACATCCGGTATTTTGGCCTGAGTCTAAAATTTTAATCTTTTCAACCAATAAGCCTGGTGGCTTTGGTGGATTTGACCTCTATAGCACTACTTTCAGTGACTCTGGATGGAGTAAAGCCAAAAATCTCGGCCCTATTATTAATAGTGTCTATGACGAAGTATTTCCTTTCTTTGATACAGAAGGAAGGCTTGGGTTCTCTTCCAACCGTCTTGGTACTCAAGGAGGCCTTGATTTGGTAACTTATCGTCAGAATCGGTTATTTTATTTTGATGAACCCCTCAATAGTCCAGATGACGATTTTGGGCTATTTTTTAAAAACGAGGATAGTCTTTACTTAGCAAGTAACCGCAATAACAGCTATTTTAACGATGATATTTGGCTGCTTACGCGTGAGGATTCGATTGAAGATATCCAGTTGAATCAAACTGAGGAAGTTAAAATTGCTCAACAACCCGATAGTATACTCCTCCCCAACTTGGCTCAGGATAATCTCAGGCTCCCCCCCATGCCTGTAAAGCTATTCTTTTGGAACGACTCTCCCGGACCAAGCAACCGTATTCCAAGAACATCAATAACTTATGGCGAAGCTTACCTTAGCTTACAAGACTCGATGCCTAAGGTGGTTGAAGTAAAAAGTGATAACTCTCTTTCAGAATTTAAAACACAGGTACGCCAGGGCTATTCCCGCTTCCAGCAAATAATTGATTTCACGCGTAGAGCACTTAAAAATGAAGAAAAGGTGGAAATTATACTTACCGGATACGCCAGTAAGAGGGGAGTAACTGCCTACAACCGCGCACTTGCTGGTCGTCGTACTCGCAGTATTGAATTGGCATTGCTTGAAGAGCTTGCTGACTTTGACCGCAAAACCCTGGAGCTATTAAATATAAAGAGAGAGCTTAAAGGGGAAAACGCCCAAGGTTATGAGCCCGACTTTGCGGAACGCCTGAGTTCCGTTTACTCCGTCGAGTCGGGTTTGCAACGCTTCGTGGAAATTACTGTAGAGTAAGACGTATTTCAAGGCGTTCAAAACCTTGGTGTGTTGTTTCCTTCTGCTTTGGTAATAGGTAAATAGCCCTTCTTTTAGCTAGAGATTCCCAAGTACCTGATCTGCAAGATATTAGCATTCAAAGGTATGCTGGCGGCTAGTTCCTCTCTGATGTTGCTTTAGATATTCTTGTATCTTGGTTTTTTGGTGGGCTTTTCCCATACAATATCAGTAAGGAACACCTGATACTAGAGAAAATACCACTATTATACCTTCTCTTAAGGCGTAGAATTGCTGGTTTTGATAACCCCACTTATCTGGGATAAAGGGATGGGTAAAGTACTCAGGCCATCTCAACAGTGAGGGGAAGCACGAGCCTTTAAATAAAGCTCCTCTCCCGAAGGTTAGTTTTTCAGAAATCAGCTCATAAACGCTTTTTGATTTCATCTCTTTTCTCTTACGACATACGTGGTCGGTCAGATTTTCACTAGCGCCGGAGTGATTCTCCAAATACCGGTCTCAATGGATGAACACTTCTTAAGGCCCCCCTACCAGATTTTACATCTAAATTCTCGCCCTTACCTTTGCCCTATGGAAATGAATGGCCACACAATAGCTTTCCACACCCTGGGCTGCAAGCTCAACTTTTCAGAAACGGCCGGCATCGCGCGGGACATCAGCCAGCGCGGATTTGAGCAAGTAGATTTCCAGCAAGTGGCTGATGTTTACGTCATCAATACCTGCTCGGTAACCCAAAACGCAGATAAAGAATGTCGGTATTGGGTACGCAAAGCCCTGCAAAAAAATCCCGATGCCTATGTGGCCATCATTGGTTGCTATGCGCAACTGCAGCCAGAGGAGATTGCTCAAATTCAGGGAGTGGATCTCGTGCTCGGCGCCACCGAAAAATTCAAGCTCCACCAGTACCTCCAGGACCTCACCAAAAATGAGCTTGGCGAGGTGCACTCCTGCGAGATCAATGAAGCCGATTTTTACGTCAGCGCCTACTCCCTGGGCGATCGCACGCGAGCCTTCCTCAAGGTACAGGATGGTTGTGATTATAAGTGCACCTACTGCACTATCCCTAAGGCGCGCGGCGTCTCTCGCAGCGACAGCCTCGACAATGTCCTGGCCAATGCCCGCGCTATAGCGGACCAAGGCATCCGCGAAATCGTGCTAACCGGGGTTAATATCGGTGACTACGGCAAAGGTGAACACGGCAATAAACGGCACGAGCACACCTTCCTCGACCTTGTTCAGGCCCTCGATGAAGTTCCGGGGCTTGATCGCCTCCGCATCAGTTCCATTGAGCCCAACCTTCTCAAGGACGAAACCATTCGCTTCGTGGCTCAGTCGCGCCATTTCGTTCCCCATTTCCACATTCCCCTTCAAAGCGGGAGCAACAAGCTATTACGCCGCATGAAACGCCGCTACCAGCGCGAACTTTACGCGGACCGCGTTGCCCAAATCCGCCACCACCTCCCCGATGCCGCCATCGGAGTCGACGTGATTTGTGGCTTCCCGGGCGAGACCGAAGAAGACTTCCTCGAAACCTACCGCTTTCTAAACGATTTGGAAATTAGCTACCTGCACGTTTTCACCTACAGCCAGCGCCCCGGCACAGAAGCTGATGCCATGTCCGAGCAGGTGCCTTACGCGCTGCGCAAAAAACGCAGCAAAACGCTCCGGGTCCTTTCCTTCAAAAAGCGGCGCGCCTTCTACGAATCTCAGCTCCATACCCCTCACCAGGTGCTCTGGGAAGACAATTTCAAAGCTGGCTACATCACGGGTTATACCGAAAACTACGTTAAGGTAAAAGCCCTCTGGGATCCCGATCTCGTAAATCAAAAACAGGTTGTAAATTTGACCGAAATAGATGACGATGGTTTGGTTCGGGCCACCATCGCTTCCCCTCAGCCCGTTTAGATGTTTACTGCCATCATCCAATACCGTCTCAATCCCATCTTCGAGCCCGACTTTCTTCGGGCCTGGAAGCAGCAGCGTGATTGGCTCCAACGCGAAGGCCTCGTAACCACCTACCTCTTACATCGCGAAACCCGCATTTCTTACATCGCTTACGCCCGCTGGCATAGCCGTCAAGATTTCGAAGATTTCATGTACCGGCCTGCCGGCCAAATGAAAATCTGGTGGGACAAGATTGAGGAATGTTGCAACTCCGTTACCATTCCCTATAAACTTCATCTTCTCCAGGACATAGACACGCATGGGTAAGGAAAACTTCAGCCACCTCATGCCCGGGCTTCAAAAAGCCGTGCGCGCTACTGGTGAATTTATCCTTCGCGAGCAGGCGCGGGTTACCAGGGCCGATGTAAAGGACAAATCCCTCAACAGCCTGGTGAGCTACGTTGACCAACAAGCCGAAGAACAGCTCGTAACCGCGCTCTCTGAGCTCCTGCCCGAGGCCGGCTTTATCACCGAAGAAGACACCCCCGATCAGCGTCAGGCCCCCTACCAATGGATCATTGATCCCCTCGATGGCACCACCAATTACCTCCACGGCCTGCCCGTCTTTGCCGTCAGCGTAGCCCTTCAGGGCCCCCGTCATCCTGAGTTGGGCGTGGTTTACGAACTGGGCCAGCGCGAGCTTTTTCACGCCCAGTGGGGGCAGGGCGCCTTCTTAGATCAGCAGCCCCTCCGCGTATCGCCCGCAGCTAAGTTCAGCGAGGCCCTTTTTGCCACAGGCTTTCCCTACCAAGATTTCTCCCGTATGACCGCCTTTAGTGGCCTTATGAATCACTTTTTTCAGCACAGCCGGGGTTTGCGACGCCTTGGGTCAGCGGCTACGGACCTCGCCTACGTGGCCTGCGGTCGCTTTAGCGGCTTTTTTGAATACGGACTGGCTCCCTGGGACGTTGCTGCCGGCGCTTTGCTCGTCCATGAGGCCGGCGGC
>CAJXMS010000190.1 GCA_913056475.1 uncultured Bacteroidota bacterium | reverse complement strand
AAACTTTATACATTTGACACATGATCTGGAATTCAGAAACGGCGCGGCAAACCGCCGACCATCTCCTGCAAATAAAAGCCATAAAATTACAACCGCAGCAAGCCTTTACCTGGGCCAGCGGCTGGCGGTCTCCCATTTACTGCGACAATCGGCTGGCCTTGAGTCATCCCCCCGTAAGAACCTTCCTGCGGCAGCAATTGGCGGCGGCCATTCGGTCCCGCTACCCGCAGCCCCAGCTCATTGCGGGGGTTGCCACCGGCGCTATTGCCATCGCGGCCCTGGTGGCCGAAGAACTGGAGCTCCCCATGGTGTACGTCCGCCCGGAAGCCAAAAAGCACGGCCGCCAAAACCAAATTGAAGGCGAACTTCCGGCCTCCGGCACCCGCACGGTAGTAGTAGAAGACCTCATCAGCACCGGCGGCAGTAGCCTCCGGGCCGTGGAGGCCCTGCGCCAGGCCGGAGCGGAAGTAAGTGGCATGGCAGGCATCTTCACCTACGCCTTTGATGTAGCCAAGACCAACTTCACCCAGCAGCACTGCTCGCTGGTCACCCTGTGCGACTACCCGGCGCTCTTGCAGCGCGCGGTAGAAACCGAACGCATCGATGAAAACGCCCTCCAAACCCTGCAGGAGTGGCGCAAAAAACCCGATAGCTGGTCTCCCGCATAAGCTCCCCCAAAAAAACAACTCTATGCTCAAATTGGCTTCCCAACAAGTGTCTGTAAACCTCCCTCCCCAGGCCCTTTACGGGCGCATCACGGACCTCCCCGCGCTCCAGGATCTTATGCCCGCATCGGTAGAACGTTTTGAGGCCGATGAAGGATCTTTCCTCTTCGGCATTAAGGGCCTGCCCGACGTGCGCCTGCTCTGGGACCGGGAGGATTCCGAGGCGCCCCATAAAATCACCTTTAAGTCCGCCAGTAGTAAGTTAGACTTTGTTCTCTGGTGCCGCATCGGCGAGGGCTCTCCGGGGCAGAGTACCCTTTATTTTGATTTTGAAGGCGACTTTAACCCCATGCTGAAAATGATGGCCGAGCGCCCCCTGAAAAGCTTTATCGAGGACCTGGCGCAGAAAGCTAAAGATTTGCGGTCGGAGTAGCCCCCCTCAACCCACACAGGCCCGGTTCACCAAAGGATCAAAAGGCTTTCTTCTTTCGGAAAACCTGCCGTCTGATGGCGACGTTTTGTCAAACTTCGGTACGTACGAGCTTCCTGGCCTGGTGGCGACGTTTTATCAAACGTCGCTACGAAAGGGGGTTCTTGGTTCGTGTGCGGTGGGATCCCCGCCGCAGAGCCCCCTAAATCCCCCGAAGGAGGACCGCTTTCCGGCCCGATCAAGAGAAGGGGGTGATTTTATATGTAAATCCCTGATCATGAGGGCTTGGACTCCGCCCTGTCTCGCCCGTGGCGAGACTCAGCCCAGTTTTACGGTGGGAGATACCCCTCACAAACCCTTTAAAATACGCCGGACCATGCCCGGCCCTTCGTAAATAAAGCCGGTGTAGATCTGCACCAGATCGGCGCCGGCGTCCAGCTTTTCCCGGGCATCGGCGGCGGTAAATACGCCGCCCACGGCCATAATGGGCAGGGCGGACCCGGCCTGGGCCCGGAGGTAGCGGACCACTTCTGTGGCCCGGGCGCGCAGGGGCGCGCCGCTTAGCCCCCCGGCCCCCATTTTTTCCACCGCTTCTGCGGGGGTTTTTAAGCCCTCCCGGGCCACGGTGGTGTTGGTAGCGATGAGGCCATGTAAACCGGTGTCCCGCACTATTTCCAGGATATCATCCAGCTGGCCCGTATTTAGGTCGGGGGCGATTTTCAGAAAAATAGGACGGGGCTTCGCGTAGCTTTCATTATCGGCCAATAGCTGTTTGAGCAGTACTTTGAGCGGCTCTTTTTCCTGCAAGGCCCGTAGATTAGGCGTGTTGGGCGAGGAAACGTTGACCACAAAATAATCCACTACGGGGTGGAGGGTTTTTAGGCAGGCGCGATAATCGGACAGGGCCTCTTCGTTGGGAGTGTTTTTGTTTTTACCAATATTGCCTCCCAGGATCAAGCCGGGATGGGCCCCATTTAGCCGGGAGGCTAAAGCCGCCGCGCCGCGGTTATTGAAGCCCATGCGATTGATCAGGCCTTTATCAGCAGGCAGGCGGAAGAGACGGGGCATGGGATTGCCGGGCTGAGGGCGCGGGGTAACCGTGCCCAGTTCGAGAAAAGCAAACCCATAGTGGCTCAGCTCCCGCCAGAGGAGGCCGTCTTTATCAAAACCCGCCGCCAGGCCGATGCGATGGGGAAAGCGCAAACCAGCTAACTCCACGGGGCGTGCCTCCGCAGGAGCCCCAAACCAGCGGCGGGCCAGAAAATTCCAGCCCGGAATGCGGTGCAAAGCCCGCAAGGCCTGGAAGGTGAAGTGGTGGGCCAGCTCGGGCGATAAGGCAAAGAGCAGGGGCCGGATCAAACGTGCGTACATGGCGGAGATACTTGAACCGCAAAAGTAGCACCCACAACTTTTACGCCCTTTTTAAAAGGGATTAAAGGGATAGGCGCCCGCTTCGATGGCCGCAGCGGCAATGCGCCGGCGGGTTTCTTTGGGGTTAAGGGGTTCCTGAACCTTGGTAAAGCGCTTAAGGCCCATGAGCATCATGCGCTGCTCATCCGCCTCCGCAAAACTATAAATGGCTTCGCGGCCTTCCCGTCCGATTTTTTCGGCGGCTTGCTGCAGGTAGAGGCGGGTCATAAGCAGCGGGAACTCCGCGGCGGCTTCGCCCTTTTGCTGGGCCAGTTTTTCGGCGCGTAGGAGCGCGCTTTCGCTGACGTAAATTTCCATGAGCATATCGGCCGCGTGCATGAGGAGTTCCTGCTCTTTTTCGATGTCCTGGGTGTATTTCATCACCGCCTTACCGGCCACCATAAGAAAGGCCTTTTTGAGGCGGTGGAGCAGATCTTTTTCTGCGGTGAGCAGGCCGGCTTCGTCGCCAGAACTAAAGTCGGGGATTTCCATGAGCTCATCGGCTACTTTTTGAGCGGGCGTCATCAGGTCGATCTCGCCTTTTAAGGCTTTTTTGAGCAACATGCCCACGCTGTGCATACGGTTGATCTCATTGGTGCCCTCGTAAATGCGGGCAATGCGCACGTCACGGTAGCCGGCCTCCATGCTGTAATCGGCACTGTAGCCCATGCCGCCGAATATCTGCACGCCCTGATCGGCTGCGTAAGAGCCCACTTCCGAGCCGAACACCTTGAGCAGGGCGCATTCGATGGCGTATTCTTCGGCGCCTTTGAGCTTGGCCTTATCGGCCTCCATCCCTTGGTCGATCAGGTGCTGGATATTGTTTTCAATGTCTTGGCCAGCGCGGTAAATAGCGCTTTCGGCTACCCAGGTGCGGAGGCTCATTTCCGCCAATTTTTGCTGAATAGCGCCGAAGGAAGCGATGGGGGTATCAAACTGTTTGCGCTCTTTGGCGTAGCGGATAGACTCGCTGGTGGTGCGGCGGGCCGCGTCGAGGCAGGCCACGCCTAATTTGATGCGGCCGTAATTGAGGGCGTTCATGGCGATTTTGAAACCGCCGTTGCGCTGGCCCAGCATATTTTCGGCGGGCACCACACAATCGTTGAAAAATACCTGCCGGGTACTGCTGGCGTGAATGCCCATTTTGTGCTCTTCGTCGCCAAAGCTCATGCCCTCGGTGCCCTTATCGACGATAAAGCCGGTGAGGTACTGATCGTCCTCGATGCGGGCAAAGACGGTAAAGACATCGGCAAAGCCGGCGTTGGAGATCCAAATTTTTTGGCCGTTGATCTTGTACTTTTTGCCGCCGTCGATGGGTTCTGCTTTGGTTTTGCCGCTGTTGGCATCACTGCCCGCCCCGGGTTCGGTGAGGCAATAAGCGCCCATCCACTCGCCGGTGGCCAACTTGGGGAGGTATTTTTGGCGCTGGTCTTCCGTGCCATAGAGCAAGATAGGTAGGGTGCCGATGCCCGTGTGGGCGCCGTAGGCGGTGGAGAGGGAACCGGAAATACCGGAGATCCGGTCGCAAACGAGCATGCTGGTGTTAAAGCCCATGCCGAGACCTTCGTAGGCCTCGGGCACGGAAATGCCCAAAAGACCGAGCTCCCCGGCCTTTTTCATCAGCTCCTCGGTCCAGGCATAGTCTTTCTTTTCAAAACGTTCGCGCTGGGGGGCCACTTCCTTTTCGATAAACTCGGTGGTGCTTTGCGCCATCATGCGCTGTTCTTCGTTGAAATCTTCGGGGATAAACACCGAGGGGGCTTCACTCTCGCGGATCACAAATTCTCCGCCTTTAAGGGCTTGGGTGGCTACTTCAGACATGGCAGTTCTTTTTTATGGGAATCAAAGATACAAAAATAAATTATGCATGCATAGTAAATGAGGAAAATTACTCCCATCAGCCCTGAGCTGCTGTTGTGCCTCCGCCCGGTACACATTTCCTTTTATCCACTTCCTGGCGCCATCAAAGCAACGATCCCACAAAGCTTGGAACAAAGTAGCTTTCCAGCCTGCCGGGAGGATTTTGTCAAACTGCGCCATGCCTACGGTGCTTCCTTGGCGCGCGATGGCACAGCGCATCCCGTTCGCAGAGCCCCTACCACCTCCGAGGGAGATCCCCTTCCGGCCCGATCCTTAGGAGGGTATTTTTTTCCGTGTAAACTCCTTTTTCTGAGGGCTTCGTCCGCTGTTAGACTACCTGTAAACCGCTTCCCGGCATCAAGACGACATTTCTGGGGAAACGTGGCTACGTAAAGAGGTTCCGGTCCGTGGTGAGGCGCTGTCTTTCTCACCTGCCTCACTCCCCTCACCAGTTCACCAGTTCACCAGTT
>CAJXMS010000189.1 GCA_913056475.1 uncultured Bacteroidota bacterium | reverse complement strand
TTTCTCCCGGCGCAATTTTCACATCGGTAATGGTGGTGCTTTGCATCCCGATGAAGGTCAACTCCAGATCATACGTACCGGGCGCTGCCTGCAATTCAAATTTTCCGTCAAAATCGGTGGTGGTCCCAATCTGGGTGCCCTTAAGTACCGCATTAGCGCTAAAAAGCGGCTCGCCCGTTTCATCATCTATGATGGTGCCCCGAAGCACGCCCGTTTGGGCACTTAGGCCCCACACCATCAAAAAACCAGCAAGGGTGAACAGGGCCGGAAGAGAAAACTTTTGTTTCATGGAGGGTAGAAAGAGGGTTAAAGAAAAAAGAGGTCACCGCCATTGATTAGGTGATGACCTCTTTAGTTATTTCAAAGGGGAGCTTTACAGTCCTATGCCGTTTAGTGCATTGGAGGTAGCTGCCCAGGTCCAGTTGTAGTCGGTAGCGGCGGTTACCCCTACGGTGTTTTGATTTTCGCCTACTTCGGAAACTTCATTGGGATCGATGTCTACAAACACGTCCGCAATGGAACGACCGGCCGGTAGGGTTACTTCCAGGTTGCTGATATTAGCGATGCTGTTGCCCGCAAAGCCATCACACACCTGAGAACTGTTAAGGCCGTAGAAGTAAGTGTTGCTCACGTTTACGTCGGTGTTATCATCTACGTTAATGAGCTCCTGGCCATTGGCCATGTAAACGGTGCCGTTGGTAATGGTATAGTTAGGACTGCGGTCTTGGTTGCCCTCGGGGCCGTCCAGTTCCATAGCGCGGTCACCGGGGTTTACCACGATGAAGTTGTCCGCGGTACCAGTCCAGTCTTGATCGCAATCCAGGGCGTCATCGCCGTTGTTCCATACCAGAATGTGATCTACGCTTACGCTGCCGCCAAACCACTCCAGGCCGTCGTCTTGGTTGGCTACCACTTCTACATGGTTAATCTCAGTAGCGGTACCAACGCCGCCCATGGTAAGACCGTTGATCTCGTTGCCCTGACCGATGTTGGAGCCACCGTGACGGATGGAAACGTATTTGAACACGCCAGAATTGTGGTCGTCCTGCGTACCCCCGTAGAGGCCGTTGGCATCAGAGGTAGGGATACCTTCAATCTGCAGCTCCACAACGTCACCAGACGCAGAGATGGGGGCTTTACCCAGGATGATCACTCCGCCCCACAGGCCGTTGTTGGCCGGATCCAGGTTGGGGCTGGCAATTTCGCCGGGCTCCAGGTCGTCGGAGATCGCGGTGAAAATAATCGGCGCATCTGCTGTACCAGCAGCGTTGATCTTACCTTCCCGCGAGATCAGCAGAGCCGAAGCAAAAGAACCAGTACCGGGATTGGCCTTAATAACGGTGCCGGGCTCAATCGTAAGGGTGGCGCCTCCCGTTACAGTAACCCGGCCATCCAGACGGTAAATATTGTCGGAAGTCCAGGTTTCATCAGCGGTGATCTCACCACTTTTGGTGATGATGTCAGTGGCATTGTTGGTGCCACCATTGGTCCCTTCGCCATCCCCATCATCATCGCAGCTTACCAGCGCGAAGAGGGAAATGAATCCAAAAAGGAAAATGTGTTTGATCTTGTTCATCGGTTTTGTTTTTTGATTTCGCCGGCAAAGAAAGGGGGCTTATTTTAAGCCATCGTTAACTCAATTTAAACCTTCTTCAAGCTCCGGCATGGCCCAGCGCTTATCCACAAAGGCCTTACAGGCACGGTAAACCGCTCCCCGTGGTGCTTATGCCCATCTTAGATTTAGGGGACTTTTATTAACCTTTTGTTAAGACCAGCGCCCTACCCCCACAATCCGTATTTTTGGCGGTGTCTAAATGGTTTGAAACGAGCTATGAAAAACAGCGATTATACCGTTCTACTGGTAGACGACGAGCCAGATATCTTGGAATTTGTAGGCTATAATCTGCGCAAGGAAAACTACCAGGTGCACACGGCCAGCAATGGGGAAGAAGCGCTGCAAAAAGCCCGCGAATACCGCCCCCATCTTATCCTCCTGGATGTGATGATGCCCGGCATGGACGGTATCGAAACCTGCGACCAGATCCGCAAGAGCCCCGATCTGGAAAATGTCCTGATCGCCTTCCTCACCGCGCGGGGAGAAGATTATTCCCAGGTAGCCGGCTTTGATGCGGGCGCAGACGATTACATCACCAAGCCCATTAAACCCAAGGTGCTGCTCAGCCGCATGAAAGCCCTCTTGCGCCGCCAGGGGCCAAGTAGCAACAACAGTCTTCAGGAACTGGGCGATCTTACCATAGACCTGGATAAATATCAAATCCACTACCAAAACAAACATCTGGACCTGCCCCGCAAAGAGTTTGAGCTCCTGGCCCTCCTCACTTCCCGCCCGGGAAAAGTCTTTCACCGCGATGAGATCCTCGACAAAATATGGGGCAACGACGTAGTAGTAGGCGGCCGTACCATAGACGTTCACGTGCGTAAACTCCGCGAAAAAATAGGCTCCACTCACATCAAAACGGTAAAAGGCGTGGGCTATAAATTTGAAGCTTAAGCTCCTTAGGATGCTGCATAAGCCCCAAAATCTTGCCTTGCTCCTGGGATTTAGCACGGCCCTGATCGTGCTGGCCTTGCTGGGTATTATTCCGCTAAGTGGCCCGGGCACCATCCCGGGCCTAGCGCTTCTGCTGGGCGCCCCTCTACTCGCCGGCTTATTGGTATTCCTCCTGGCCCGCTACACCATCTCCCGCTTTGTGCACCAAAAGGTGAAGGTCATCTACCAAACCATCCACGAGCTCAAGCGCAGCAAAAGCCCCCAGTCCGGAATAGAACCGCCTGCCATCGATCTGGACCAGGTAACCCAGGAAGTGTACGAATGGGCCCAGCAGCGCAGCTCCGAGATCGAAAAGCTGCGCGAACGCGAAAACTTCCGCCGGGAATTTATCGGCAATATTTCCCACGAGCTAAAAACCCCCATCTTTAACATACAGGGCTACCTGCTCACCCTCCTCGATGGCGCCCTGGACGATCCCGAAATCAACCGCAAATACCTCAAACGGGCCAATAAATCGGTAGACCGGATGATCAACATCATCGAAGACCTCGAGATCATCTCCGACCTGGAGTCTAGCCGGGTACAACTGCACCCTTCTGATTTTGACCTGGCCGAGGTTTGCCGGGAGGTTTTTGAATTGGTAGAAGATCTGCGCCAAAAGCGCAACATTACCCTGCGCTTTCACCCCCAGGCCCCCAAAAGCCTGCGCGTCCACGCCGATAAGGCCAAAATAGAGCAAATCGTCATCAACCTGATCGCCAATGCCCTAAAGTACGGGAAAGAAGAAGGCCTGGTAGAAATCCAGTTTTCCGATATGGACGAACGCGTCCTGGTAAGTATCAGCGACAATGGCATGGGCATCCCTCAACAAGACGTAGAGCGCGTCTTCGAGCGCTTTTACCGGGTAGATAAGAGCCGCTCCCGCGAAGCCGGCGGCACCGGCCTGGGGCTCGCCATCGTCAAGCACATCCTGGACGTACACGGCCAAACCATCGACGTGCAGAGCCAGGAAGATGTAGGCTCTACCTTCTCATTTACCCTCCAAAAAGCCAAATAATCCTTCCCATTCCGGCTGGGGAACCATCGGCCAGCCGGGAACCTCCCGGGCGGCGGGGATATGCCTGGATAAGTCCAGCCGCCCCTGCCGAGCTACCACCGCGTGGCCCTGCCCGGCATGGTATGCCGCCAAATATTCCTGCTCCCCCTGCCCCGGCGTAGGGATAAGCACCGCCGGCAACTGGGCCTGCTGGTAATCCATCAAGCTGGAATAGCCACTGCGCCCCACCACCACATCCGTTTGGGCCAAAACCGCCGCCAAAGCTCCCGAACCCAGCCGCCCGTAAACCGATCCGGGCCAGCCGGCCCAAGGGCCCTCGCAGCCCCGCACCAGCGTCCACCGGTACTGCGGCAGAGATCGCGCCTGTGCCGCCAGCTGCCCCTCCAAAAGGCTGCGCTGCGGTTCCGGCCCGCTCAGCACCGCCGTAACCCGCAGCGGCCCCCGCTGCTCTCCCCTACCGGTTCTTTTTAGTTCCGGCCTGCCGGCCAAATGTGATAGCGGCCCGAGCCAGTAAAGCCTTTCCCCCCAAGATGCAGGCGGGCGGGCCAGCTTCCCCGCCAGGGGGCTGCCCGCTGCATCCGGTACGGCCAGGGCAGAAAAAGACCGCCAATAGTACCGATGTAAAAAAGTAGCCAGCGGGCTGAAAGGAGGGGTGGCCAATTGGAATTGATGGCTCAGGTAAAGGCTGCGCAGGCCCGGGGCCTGCCAGCCCAGCCGGTTGTCACTGATAAGGGCCTGCGGCGCCGGATAAGCCTGCAAGCAACGGGCTAAAAAAAGACGCTCCGCCCGGGCCCGCCGGGCCAGGCGGGGCAACTGCGGCACCAAGGCGGCCCAGGCCGGCCAGTGCCGGGCGTAGCGCGCCTGGTAAGCGGGTAGTTCCCAATAGGGCAAATGGGGAAATCGCGCGCGCAGCCAGGCCCCCGCCGCACCATCGCTGGCCAGGCGTAGCCGGTAGCCGCGCCGCTCCAGAGCCTCGATAAGCGGGGCACTGCGGCTGGCGTGCCCCAGCCCCCAGTTGAGGACCGCGTACCAAATCTCCGGTGCATTCATGCCGCCAAGTTCGCAATTCACAATGGTTTATTTTTGCCCCCCTATGGCGCGAAAAAAATTAGCCCGCTTCGAAGATAACGCCGCAATGGCGCACGTCCTGGAACCTTCCCGGGAAACGATCCTTCAGGGCTGGGAACAGGTAGGTCGTTGGGGCGATAACACATTTGGCCGCCAGGCCCCTATAACCCTGGAACTGGGCTGCGGAAAAGGGGAGTACACCCTGGCCCTGGCCCG
>CAJXMS010000188.1 GCA_913056475.1 uncultured Bacteroidota bacterium | reverse complement strand
TGGAAGAACTTTCTGAAGAGGATAAGCTTTCGGTATCCAGAGCGAGACGTGTACAACGTTTCTTGTCTCAGCCATTCCACGTAGCAGAACAATTTACAGGGCTTAAAGGTGTGCTTGTTGATATTAAAGATACCATCAAAGGCTTTAACATGATCCTGGACGGGGAGATGGACCAGTACCCCGAGTCGGCCTTTAACCTGAAAGGCACCATTGAAGAAGTGCGCGAGGCCGGTGAAAAGATGCTGGCCGAAGCCTCTGCCTAAACCCTTGAAAGTTTATCCCGGGAAGCCGGCGGAGCCGGCTTCCCTTTCTTTCCCCACTTATCCGCCTTATGCATTTAGAAATCCTCACTCCCGAACAACGCATCTTTGAGCATACCGTAGACGCCGTTCAGGTACCCGGCGCCCACGGACTGTTCCAAATCCTGGACGGGCATGCCCCGTTAATTTCTACCCTGCAGCCGGGCCCCGTGAAGATAGACCTCCCGGGCGATAGCAAAAAAATAGACAGCCTCCATGGCAGTCTGGAGCGGGACAAAGCAAATGACCGCCTCCTTCGCCTGGCAATCGATGGCGGCGTGGTAGAAGTCACTAAGGAGCGGGTGATCATTCTGGCGGATTGAGCCTTCGCTTAATAAACCCATACTACCCGGCGGGGGGATTCACATTTGGCCGGGAGGCCAAATGGGCTATACCAGCCCGGCCGGAATAGGGCGGAGCATCAGCGATTGGTGATGTAAAGGATGCTGCCGTCAAAGCTGGTGGGGTAAGAAATAAGCGGCAAGCGCGCCTTATCTGCGGGGCTGCCGTCAAAGAGCAGATAGCGCTCGCCTTCACAGGGACACTCCGCATAACTCTGGTCAGCGCTGATCTCCAGCTGGCCACAATCCTGAGCAAAATGTTGGGGACAGCCGCGGTCATACGCGGCAAAATCGCCTTCCGCGCGGTTCTGGTAGCGCCGGTACACCAGCAAGCCCCGGTATCCGCCGGGATGGGTAATGACGCCCCCGATGGTCTGAAGGGGTAAGCTAGTGGGGTTATTCAGGTAGATGTACTCTTCAAATTGGGTATTGGGGAAGTTTTGGCGGCGGTTTTTTTCGCAGCCGGAGGCAACCAAACAGAGGAAGGCCGTCCATATAGGTAGTACGCGCTTGAGCGGAAGCTTATCCATGAAAGCAAAGATAAAGGAGTTTAAAAAGGAGAAAGGCTTAAATCTTAAGGGAATGTTAAATAAAAATTGTTCGCAATCAGAACATTAAGGGTAAACCCGCTCTGAATGGGGCTTTTAGGCTTTGTGGGCCGGGAGCATTTTACCTTATATTTACGCCCCTTAAAATTGCAGCTAAGCCTACTAAAGCTGGAAGGAGAAGTTTCTAAAAACACACGAGAAAATGGGAAAAAGAATACTGCTAGCCTTTTTGGTGCTCAGTGCCAGTCTGAGTTTTGCACAGCAACGCCCCGGTTCCTTGCGCGGTACGATAACCGATAAGAAATCCGGTGAGACCCTGCCTACGGCCAACGTGGTGATCAAGGATGATGCCGGAAGTATTGTAGCCGGGGGTTCGGCAGACTTTGATGGCGATTACAACATTAACCCGGTTCCGCCGGGCAGCTACACCGTGGTGGCCAGTTTTACGGGCTATGCGCCGGTGACGGTTAAAGGGGTGCGTATTTCTCCCAACAACCCAACCATTCAAGACTTTAAGCTTCAGGAAGAGTCCAGCGTATTGGAAGAGGTGGTCATTACCTACGAAGCACCGCTTATCGACAAGACCAAATCCAGTAAAATCACTACTGCGGAGGACATTCAAAATATGGCCGTACGGGATATCACCTCGGTGGCCTCCCAAACCGCCGGGGTAACGACCGATGCCAATGGCAATGTGAACGTACGGGGCGCTCGGGATGAGGCCACCGTTTATTTCATAGACGGCATAAAAGTGCGGGGAAGCGCCAATATCCCCCAGGCAGCTATTGCCCAAACGGAGGTTATTACCGGTGGTCTTCCGGCTCAGTACGGCGATGCCATCGGTGGGGTGATTAATACGACCACCCGTGGGCCCAGCGGCCAATGGTTTGGTAATGCGGAAATCCTTACTTCCGCTCCTTTTAAGCCTCTTACTAATTCGGAAGGGGCTCCCATTATTGACGGCCAAAACTACAACCTGGGCGCTTTTACCATCGGTGGTCCCATTTACAAGAACGATGAAGGGAAGTCTATCGTGGGTTTTCTCTTTAGTTCCGAGTTTAATTACACCGAAGAGCCTCGCCCCACCTTCAACTCCATTCCTTACCTGGAGCTGGACGAGGAGGTGTATAACAATCTAAAGCAAGACCCCATATCCGTATCCGATGATGGGACGGCTATTAATTTCAACTCTGAATTTGTGACCGATGAGGACCTGAACCCCATCTATCAGCGGCCCAATTCGGCGGATAATGAAGTCCGCTTCACGGGCAATATTCAGATAAAAACTTCTCAAAATACCAACCTGACCCTGGGCGGGCGTTGGGTGTACAGCAACGAGCGCAACGAAAGCTGGACCAACCACATTTTCAACTTTGAAAACAATTCGCAGCGTATAGATAGCGACTGGCAGAGCTACCTGCGCTTCCAGCAGACTTTCCCCAACGAGGATAAAGATGCGGTGCTGCAAAACGTTTACTACCAGTTGCAATTTGACTTTTCGCGGTCGAGTACCGAGATATTTGACCCCCGCTTTGGTACCAACTTTTTTGAATACGGCCATACGGGTAATTACGACATTCAGCGCACGCGCGCCTATCAATTCGGCATCGACACGGCTACCGGGCTTACGGGCTATCGCTTCGTAGGCCTGCAGGATACCGGCATTGCTTATACGCCCTCGGCCTCTAATCCTACCCTGAGCAATTACATGAGCCGCTTTTTTGAATTGGCCGGAGAGAACCCTGGTCTTCAGTCCAATAATCCTTTTGACCTGCTGGGATATGGGCTACCCGCCAATGGGGCGAACCCCCGTTCCGTATATGGCCTATGGAACAATATTGGTTCCTTACAAGTAGGTACAAGCACTAATAATTCTTACGGGAAAAACCAACTGGATCAATTCCGCATCGTGGGAAGTACCAACTTTGACGTGGGCAATCACTCCCTTATCCTGGGTTTTGAGTACGAACAACGTACCGATCGGGCCTACAATTTGGCGCCACAAAATTTGTGGACGCGTATGCGTTTGCTGCAAAACCAGCCCAACAGCCAGCTGGACCTCTCCGACCCGCAGCCCGTGTTTGACGGCGCTGGCAACTACCAGGATACCATCGAGTACAATTATGTGTACGACCCCCAGTCTGCCTCCCAGTTTTCCGAGCGGGTGCGGTCTAAATTGGGCCTGGAAGCGACCGGTACGGAGCAGATCAACGTGGAAAATCTCGACCCCAGCTTCTTTAGCCTGGATATGTTCTCTGCCAATGAGATCATTAACCCCAATGGCAATCGGGGGGTGGAATACTACGGTTACGACTACACGGGCAATCTAATGAATGAGCAGGTGAGTGTGGCGGATTTCTTCAATGCCCGCGATGAGAATGGCCGGCTTACCCGCCCGGTAGGGGCCTTCCGCCCGCTCTACATTGCCGGTTATATCCAGGATCAATTTACTTTTGACAACCTCACTTTTAACGTAGGCCTGCGGGTAGACCGCTTTGACCTGAACCAGGAGGTCCTGAAAGACCCCTATATCTTACCCGCTTCCTACCAGGTTTCCGACCTTCCGGGTACGGAGCTGGCGGATGCAGCGGCTGATATACCGGCCAGCATCGGTCAAGACTTTGCGGTTTACGTAAGTGATTTTGACTATAACGAAGCCTCGATCGTGGGCTACCGGAATGGAGATCAATTTTACAATCAGGATGGAGAGCCCATCGCTGACCCCGCTACGCTGGCAGCCGCGGCGGGCGGTAACATTAAGCCCTTCCTGGTAAATCCGCCTCAGGCCGATGACCCGGACACCGATGTGGATGAATCCCAGCTGGGTGGTACCATTACGGATGGCTCCCTGGAAGACTATACGCCCCAGGTCATTACCATGCCCCGGGTGGCCTTTAATTTCCCCATAACCGATGAGGCCATCTTCATCTTCCACTACGACCTCCTCGCCCAGCGGCCCAGTACCGGGAACTCCCGCCTCAACCCCTTCGAGTACCTGGACTTGCTCAACCTACGGAACGGGGGTATTATCAATAACCCCAACTTGAAGCCTCAGCGGACCACGGACTACGAGGTAGCCTTTAAGCAAGTGCTCTCCGATGCTTCGGCCCTTAAAATTGCCGCCTTTTACCGGGAGCAACGCGACCTGCTGCAGGCAGTTAACTATCCCCAGGCTTATCCCATCACCTACGTGGGGTATGGCAACCGGGACTTTGGTACCACTAAAGGTTTGCAGCTGGAATATGAGCTGCGCCGCACGGGCAACGTAAAATTGGATGCCAATTACACCCTTCAATTTGCTCAGGGTACCGGTTCTTCCGCCACCACCGGTCTCAACCTGGCCCGGGCCGGACAGCCCGCTTTGCGGACGCTGCAACCCTTCAGCTACGATGTACGGCACCAGTTCCTGTTCCGTTTTGATTTCCGGTATGCTTCCGGGATGCGCTACAACGGCCCCGTAGTGGGCGGGAAGGATATTTTGGAAAATTTCGGGGTAAACCTGGTGATGAATGCCCAGAGTGGCCGCCCCTACACCAAGCGTAGCCGGGCCTTTTCGGTAACCTCCAGCCCCAGCTCCTCCCAAATGGAGGGACAAATAAACGGCGCCCGCCTCCCCTGGCAGGTCACCTTCGATCTGCGGCTCAACCGGGTATTCTCCCTGGGTTCCGGTGGTA
>CAJXMS010000187.1 GCA_913056475.1 uncultured Bacteroidota bacterium | reverse complement strand
GTTTTACATCTTCAATAAGGTTGGCCAGCACTTCGGTGTCGGTCTCCGACTGGAACTTATAGCCCCGACGGGTAAGGGCTGCCTTGATGGCCGCGTAATTCTCGATAATCCCGTTATGGATGATGGTGATCTCACCACTCTGGGATACGTGCGGGTGGGCGTTTTCATCGGTGGGCGCTCCGTGGGTAGCCCAGCGGGTGTGGCCGATGCCGATTTGAGCCGCGTTGAGTCCGCCGTTGATGCGGGCTTCCAGATCGGCGACCTTGCCTTTGCATTTGTAAAGTTGATGACTGCCGTTAAGCACGGCGATGCCGGCGCTGTCATAGCCGCGGTATTCCAGGCGTTTGAGGCCTTTTAAGATTACGGGCACCGCGTTCTGGCTGCCCAGGTATCCTACGATTCCACACATTTGGGGGTAGAGGTTTTAAGGTTGTGTATAATATACCACGAGCTTAAGCGGCTCGCCCGCTTTTCCTCCCCCTCGAAGGATGGTCCGGTTGGCGGTGGTCGTCCGCCGCCTTGGAACCACGGCTAAAGTAGGGTTTTCCCCAGAATTCAATGCCGAAAAAAGATGTCTCGTCAAGTCAAAGCGGTAGCGGTTTTGGCGCAAAGTGCCGAATTGGAGCGCCCCATCTCCCCCGTCTTCCTGAAAGTCCACAGCGCGGGGACCGAGTCCGCGGCCTTCCAGCAGAAGAATTTCGAGGCGTTGGCTGGGCGCAGCGGGATCCCCTGTTCCTACAGCGGTAGGAATTTCCAGGCGGGCCTGATTGATCACCAGCCCTTCTTTGCTGAGGGAGTCCATCTTGGCCGGGGCAAGTTTAAGGGCCGTGGCCACGCCCCCCATGCCCTGGATGTAGGTACGTTGCTCGCCCCTTACGCTGTCTTGATTTTTTAGGTCAATTAAAGCGTTGGTGTAATCTTGCGAGAAGGTGCTAAAATGGATGGGCAATAAAGGTTTATCTTGGCGGAAATTAAGGTCCAAAAAGGCGGTATCCTCATCGTTGTGGTAGTGAATGCGCAGCGCGCTAAAAACGCTGGCTAGGTCGGTGTAAAGAATGGCGTCGCCTTCGGTCACTTCTACCATGACGCCTTTAAAATATTCCGTGAAATCCTCAAAAGCAGCGAAGGGGCCGAAATTTCCGTCGCCTACCTCTACAAATCTATCTCGAAAATAAGTGGTATCGAGCGGAATGGTGATTACGGGGGGCGCCGGATTGCCGTTAAAAGTGGTGGGCGATTCTGGCCTCACCGGGATGTTTTGCCGCTCTCCGAGCAGACGTTTAAGCTGCGGTTCATACTGGCTGTAGTAGAGGCTATCCGGATTGAGTTCAGAAGCCAGCTCGTGTACTTTTACATCAATGGGCTGAGTAGTGTCCCCGTAGGCCTGGGAGAGCGCCAGGTTCATATTAACGGAGTCTATTACCGGATTTTCGCCAAAGTCTGCATTGAGCTGGACGGGCAGCAGCTGCCCTACCAGAGTAGCTTGCGTTTTACCTAGGTAAGTACTGCTTTCCATGCCCAGGAGGCGGGTGCCCGGGTACCCCCCGATTTGCTGCTGCTGGCGGCGGGTAAAAGCCACCAGCACCGAATCAATGGGCGCCGTGTAGCTGGTCAAGGGGATGTGCAGGCTGTCCGCGTCTATATTTTCGCCTATTACCTGATCAAAGCCCAGCTCATCGTTGGGTTTTTCGCAAGACACAAAGGCCAGTGAGACCACTATGGCAAGCAGGGGTCTACGGGAAGAATATAAGTTAAGGGACATAAAGATCATTTAGGCTACCGACTCTTCCACGGCTATTTGCTCGTAAAGCGCGTGTACGTCGGCCGCTTGTTTGTCGCTAGGACTAAGATCGAGGAAGTGCGGTACCTCTTTTTGAGCGTGGGCGAGCAGCTCGGGCTGGGTGTCGGGGCTACCATTGACCACGCCGTCTGTGAAGGCCATGGCGGCTTTCAGCGCGGAAGGGATGGTATTTTCTTTATAGGCTTCCAGGTCTTTCCCTTTCACGCCGTCAAATTTGAGGGTATCTATCAAGTTATTGCCCACGGGGCCCTCGGGTGACTTATAGAGGGAGAGAACCGTCTTGGTGTTGCTGAAAAGCGGATCATCGGCGAAGAAGCGTTTGATGTAAAGGGGTAGAAAACTGGCCATCCAGCCGTGGCAGTGAATAATATCAGGGCTCCAGCTTAACTTGCGCACTGTTTCGATCACGCCCCGGCAGAAAAATAGAGCACGCTGATCATTATCGCCATAAAGCTGATCGTTTTCGTCGGTAAATAACGCTTTGCGCTTGAAGTATTCTTCGTTGTCTATAAAATACACCTGCATGCGAGCCTGGGGCACGGAAGCCACCTTAATGATGAGCGGCTGGTCCATGTCGTTAACGATGACATTGATCCCCGAGAGGCGGATAACCTCGTGTAATTGGTGACGACGTTCATTAATAAGACCAAAACGGGGCATAAATACCCGCACTTGATGGCCTTTTTCGTTCATCTTTTTGGGCATCTCCAGCGAGGGCCGGGAAATCTCATTTTCAGGAAGGTAGGGATGTATTTCCTGACTTACGTACAATATTCTCTTTGACTCCATTCTACCGAAACGCTTTTACGGATGCATTTTAAAAATAGGCGGCAAAATTACGGGTTTTTTAGCAATTCTTCAATTTATAATTATAGCTTTGGCGCTTTTAAAAGACTGCTGGCCTTTAGCGCTCATTTATGTCCAAGGTTGCGCCTTACTCGCTTTTAATGGGGCGGCTCATTTTATCGTCTGCTCGTGCCTCCCAGAATAAGGACGATACGGGCGTGCTGGCTTTTTTAAGGACAGATCATTCGCTGGTTTGCCCGGACACCCGGGAGTAGTGCCCGGATTCCCTTGCGCTGGCGGGTTTTTTGGCGCAATGAAACCCTAATTTTGTGGTTTGCCCACTGCTAGGTGGCGTACTTCTAACCATCCATGGAGCCGTTCTAACAAAGGGCAATCGCTTACGCCCCGATCATCACCCTACATTTAGTATGCAAATAATCAAAGACGCACAGCAGGCCCGTGCATTCCGGGCCGCCTGCACCCGGGCCGGGCAAAAGCTTGGTTTTGTCCCCACCATGGGGGCCTTGCATGAAGCACATTTGGCCCTGGCCAAACAAAGCCAGCGCGACAATGAGGCCACCCTGGTGAGCATCTTCGTAAACCCTACCCAGTTTAACAACCCGGAAGACCTGGAGAAATATCCCCGCCGGGTAGAAAGTGACCTGGAAGGCCTGGAAAAAGCGGGGGTTGACGCCGTTTATCTGCCTAGCGTAGACGACATCTACGGACAGCAGGTGGAAAGCGAGCCGCTGGACCTGGCGGGCCTGGACCGGGGCATGGAAGGCACTTACCGTCCCGGGCATTTCCCGGGCGTGGCTACCGTGATCAAACGTTTTTTTGAGATTCTCCAGCCCGATCGGGCCTATTTTGGTGAAAAAGATTACCAACAACTCCGCGTGGTGCAGCACGTCACCCAGCAGCACCAGCTGGGTGTGGAAGTAATCGGCTGCGAAACGGTGCGTACCGCTCAAGGCCTGGCCATGAGCAGCCGCAACTACCGCCTTAGTAAACAAGGCTGGCAAGACGCGCTCATCATCCCCCGGGCCCTGGAGTGGGCGCGCCAAAATCATGCTCTCCATGCGCCCCCCAGGCTGAAAGAAGGAGTGAAAAACTTCTTTACCGAAAGCCCCCTCAATTTAGAGTACGTAGAAATAGCGGATGCCGAAACTATGCGCCCCCTTCAACACTGGACCGCCGTCGCCCATGCGCGCATCTTCCTGGCTGCCTTTTGTGAAGGCGTACGCCTTATCGATAATCAAAAGTTGTTTTAGGGGCTGACTGTAACGTCGGTCCGCTTCGTTAGGCTTGCAGACCAACTTTCTAGAACAGACCCCCAGGGCTATGGACAAACACTATTTTAATTTAGTTTTGTGATCCGCTATTTCCCTGGCAAGAAGGGACCACCAGGAAAGAGAAAATGCTTGATTAAGGCTGATTTCTCCCCATTTTTCCTTGCCCCAGGAGCTGCGCCCATTGCTGACCTGACCCCCGAAAGAGCCTCTAAACGGCCATGAAGAAACGCCTACAGAACATTCTCAAATACCTTTTTTTCCTTGCCATCGGTGGGCTTTTCCTGTATCTCGCCTTGCGCAACACTGATTTCGAAAAACTAGCCTATGACTTCGCCCACGCGGAATACGGTTACGTGATATTTTCGATGGTTATTGGTTACCTTGCTTTCGTGAGCCGGGGTTTACGATGGAACCTCCTGCTGGAGCCCCTGGGCCAAAAAGCCCACCCCTGGCATTCCATCCACGCCATCACGGTGGGCTACCTAGCCAATGCCGCAGTTCCTCGCGCCGGCGAATTGGCCCGCTGTACCGCCCTCCACAGTACCGATAAAATTCCGGTAAACCGGCTCTTTGGGACCGTCGTGCTGGAGCGCATCATCGACGGCTTTATGCTCCTTTCCATCATGACGCTCACTTTCCTCCTGGAACTGGATACCCTGCGGGACTTTTTTCAAGAAGCCTTTAAAGGCCAGCGCAACACGGGGGCGGGCCTCTGGTGGAAACTGGTCCTGGCGGGGGCGTTTTTGGGCTTTTTGCTCCTGCTTTATCTGTTCCGCCACCGTTTCCAAAATTTTCCCTTCTACGCCCGGATCCGTTCTTTCTGGGCGGGCTTTAAGGAAGGGCTCAAATCTTTCCGAAGCCTCGAGCATAAATGGGCTTTCGTAGGGCACACCCTCTTCATCTGGACCATGTACTATTTGATGATCTACGTGGTAGTGTTTGCCCTGCCGGCCACCAAAAATATCGACCCTTCAAGCGGCTTACTTTTGGTGACGGTGGGCGGC